>NZ_JAGXJG010000001.1:129598-275185 GCF_019091725.1 Cellulomonas sp. GbtcB1
CGAAGAGGAGTCAGCGGTTCGTCCGACCGACCGGGCCCGTCATGAAGCAACCTCCCTTAGCGGGCTGTTCCCTCAGGACCCAACAGCGTGCCTAGGCGACCACCTCCTGCCGGCTGTGCGCGTTCCGTCCCCGACAAGTCGAGGTGTACTGGCGCGATGCCGGCCGATGATGGCCGCCGTAGTTGATGTTCCACCCTTGAGCACCACCCCGAACGCGTACGGCTCGGGCCTGGTCTCTGCACACACCCACCGAAGCGAGCGTGTCAGAAGCTCCTTAGAAAGGAGGTGATCCAGCCGCACCTTCCGGTACGGCTACCTTGTTACGACTTAGTCCCAATCGCCAGTCCCACCTTCGACGGCTCCCCCTGCGAACAGTTGGGCCACCGGCTTCGGGTGTTACCGACTTTCGTGACTTGACGGGCGGTGTGTACAAGGCCCGGGAACGTATTCACCGCAGCGTTGCTGATCTGCGATTACTAGCGACTCCGACTTCATGGGGTCGAGTTGCAGACCCCAATCCGAACTGAGACCGGCTTTTTGGGATTCGCTCCACCTCGCGGTATCGCAGCCCTTTGTACCGGCCATTGTAGCATGCGTGAAGCCCAAGACATAAGGGGCATGATGATTTGACGTCATCCCCACCTTCCTCCGAGTTGACCCCGGCAGTCTCCTATGAGTCCCCGGCATGACCCGCTGGCAACATAGGACGAGGGTTGCGCTCGTTGCGGGACTTAACCCAACATCTCACGACACGAGCTGACGACAACCATGCACCACCTGTACACCGACCTTGCGGGGCAACCATCTCTGGAAGTTTCCGGTGTATGTCAAGCCTTGGTAAGGTTCTTCGCGTTGCATCGAATTAATCCGCATGCTCCGCCGCTTGTGCGGGCCCCCGTCAATTTCTTTGAGTTTTAGCCTTGCGGCCGTACTCCCCAGGCGGGGCACTTAATGCGTTTGCTGCGGCACGGAACTCGTGGAATGAGCCCCACACCTAGTGCCCAACGTTTACGGCATGGACTACCAGGGTATCTAATCCTGTTCGCTCCCCATGCTTTCGCTCCTCAGCGTCAGTTGCGGCCCAGAGACCTGCCTTCGCCATCGGTGTTCCTCCTGATATCTGCGCATTCCACCGCTACACCAGGAATTCCAGTCTCCCCTACCGCACTCTAGACTGCCCGTACCCACTGCAAGCCCGAGGTTGAGCCTCGAGTTTTCACAGCAGACGCGACAGACCGCCTACGAGCTCTTTACGCCCAATAATTCCGGACAACGCTTGCGCCCTACGTATTACCGCGGCTGCTGGCACGTAGTTAGCCGGCGCTTCTTCTGCAGGTACCGTCACTTGCGCTTCTTCCCTGCTGAAAGAGGTTTACAACCCGAAGGCCTTCATCCCTCACGCGGCGTCGCTGCATCAGGCTTGCGCCCATTGTGCAATATTCCCCACTGCTGCCTCCCGTAGGAGTCTGGGCCGTGTCTCAGTCCCAGTGTGGCCGGTCGCCCTCTCAGGCCGGCTACCCGTCGTCGCCTTGGTAGGCCGTTACCCCACCAACAAGCTGATAGGCCGCGAGTCCATCCCTGACCGATAAATCTTTCCAGACGCATCAGATGCCTGAGCGTCACGTATCCGGTATTAGACCTCGTTTCCAAGGCTTATCCCAGAGTCAGGGGCAGGTTACTCACGTGTTACTCACCCGTTCGCCACTGATCCACCCAGCAAGCTGGGCTTCACCGTTCGACTTGCATGTGTTAAGCACGCCGCCAGCGTTCGTCCTGAGCCAGAATCAAACTCTCCGTAGATGTCTCATTGGCAACCACCACCCGAAGGCGGCGATCCACCGACACACGAAACGACCCCCACCCGCTGGCGAGCGGAGATCAGTCAATTCGGCTGCTAAGGAAGCCGCCCGACGGGGTCGGGAACGACTTCCGTATCAACCAAGACCCACCGACACCGAACAACCACCCCCAGACTGAGGGCGGCCACCCGAGCCGATGAACCATCTTGGCATCAACTACTAGGCACACTGTTGAGTTCTCAAAGAACAGACGCGCATCCCCCGTCCACCCTCTTCAGGGCGTTCGGCCGGAGGCTCGGTTCCAATCTACCAGAGTTCCTGGCCCGCGTTTCGCGCCTTCCGGCGTTTCCTCGCGTTCCTGAACTCTACCAGAGCTTCTTTCCTGCCCGATTCGCCCTTCCGAGCGGCTCCGACGTTCCGAAACTCTACCAGATGTTCTGGCCGGTCGTTTTCGGTGAATCTCTTCACCGCTTTCGACCTGGAGAACACTACCAGGCTTTCCGGAGTGCTTTGTGCGTGATTCACACGACATTGCTCCTCGGGAGGCCCGGTCCGGCACGACGAACCGGACGCAACGAAGCGCCTGGAGCACGTACCGGGGGGTGGCTGCCTGCGGGACCGGCCTTCGGGTCGAGCCGCGAAGTCCGTGCCTCCCGTCCGGGCAGCTCGGAGAACATTACGCGCGGAGCCCTCCGCCGTCAACTCCCGGCCCGGCGCCCCCGCCCCGGGCAGCACGACGCCCCCGTCACCTGCGGGAACAGGCGACGGGGGCGTCGTCGACGCGCGGTGCGTCAGGCCGCGACGAGCGACCGCAGCACGTACTGCAGGATGCCGCCGTTCCGGTAGTAGTCCGCCTCACCGGGGGTGTCGATGCGGACGACCGCGTCGAACTCGACGACCGAGCCGTCGCCCTTGGTGGCCGTGACATGCACCGTCCGGGGCGTCGTGCCCTCGTTCAGCGCCGCCACGCCGGCGATGTCGAACGTCTCGGTGCCGTCCAGGCCGAGCGAGTCCGCCGACTCCCCCGCCGGGAACTGCAGCGGGAGGACGCCCATGCCGATGAGGTTCGACCGGTGGATGCGCTCGAACGACTCGGTGATGACCGCCTTGACGCCCAGGAGCGCGGTGCCCTTGGCCGCCCAGTCGCGGGACGAGCCGGAGCCGTACTCCTTGCCGCCCAGGATCACGAGCGGGACGCCGGCCTCGGCATACGCCTGCGCGGCGTCGTAGATCGACGTCTGCTCCCCGGACAGGTGGTTCACGGTGTAGCCGCCCTCGACGCCCGGGACCAGCTGGTTCCGGAGCCGGATGTTCGCGAACGTGCCGCGGATCATCACCTCGTGGTTGCCCCGGCGGGACCCGTAGGAGTTGAAGTCCCGGCGCTCCACCCCGTGCTCGGCGAGGTACTGCCCGGCCGGGCTGTCCGCCTTGATCGACCCCGCGGGGCTGATGTGGTCGGTGGTGACCGAGTCGCCGAGCTTGGCGAGGACCCGCGCCCCGGTGACGTCGACGACGGGCGCCGGCTCCGCGGCCATGCCGTCGAAGTACGGGGGCTTGCGCACGTAGGTGGACCCGCCGTCCCAGGCGAACGTGTCGCCCTCCGGGGTGTCCAGGGCGCGCCAGCGCTCGTCGCCCGCGAAGACGTCGGCGTAGTCGGACTCGAACATCGAGCGGTCGATGCTCGCGTCGATGGTCGCCTGGACCTCCTCCGGGGTGGGCCAGATGTCCGCGAGGAACACCGGCTTCCCGTCGGTGTCGGTGCCGAGCGGCTGGTTGTCGAAGTCGAAGTCCATCGTCCCGGCGAGGGCGTACGCGATGACCAGCGGCGGGGACGCCAGGTAGTTCATCTTGACGTCGGGGTTGATGCGGCCCTCGAAGTTCCGGTTGCCGGAGAGCACCGACACCACGGACAGGTCGTGCTCGTTGACGACGGCCGAGACCTCCTCGGGCAGCGGGCCCGAGTTGCCGATGCAGGTGGCGCAGCCGTACCCGACCAGGTGGAACCCGAGCTTCTCGAGGTAGGGCCAGAGGCCGGCCTTCTCGTAGTAGTTCGTGACGACCTGGGAGCCCGGGGCCATCGACGTCTTGACCCACGGCTGCGAGGTGAGGCCGCGCTCGACGGCCTTCCGCGCGAGCAGCGCCGCGGCGAGCATGACCGACGGGTTCGACGTGTTGGTGCACGAGGTGATCGACGCGATCACGACGGCGCCGTGGTCGAGCTCGGTCGTGGTGCCGTCCGCCAGCGTCACCGGCACGCGCCGGTGCGGACGGCGGGCCGAGTCGCCCGCGGCGACGTGGGCCGGCGCGTCCGAGGAGTCGGTGTGCTCCCCCGCCGCGATCGGGTCGGAGGCGGGGAACGTCTCGTCCACCGACTCGTCCAGCCCGGTGAACGGCGCCTTCTCGGCGTCGGACACGTAGTCGAGGATCGAGGTCGCGAACGACTCCTTGGCCTCCGACAGCTCGATGCGGTCCTGCGGGCGCTTCGGGCCGGCGATCGACGGGACGACCGTGCCGAGGTCGAGCTCGAGGTACTCGGAGTACGCCGGCTCGCGCGACGGGTCGTGCCAGAGGCCCTGCTCCTTCGCGTACGCCTCGACGAGCGCGAGCTGCTGCTCGGAGCGGCCGGTCAGGCGCAGGTAGTCGAGCGTGACGTCGTCGATCGGGAAGATCGCGCAGGTGGAGCCGAACTCCGGCGACATGTTGCCGATGGTGGCGCGGTTCGCGAGCGGCACCTGGGCCACGCCCTCGCCGTAGAACTCGACGAACTTGCCGACCACGCCGTGCTGGCGCAGCTGCTGCGTGATGGTGAGCACCACGTCGGTCGCGGTCACGCCGGACGGGATCGAGCCGGTGAGCTTGAAGCCGACGACGCGCGGGATGAGCATCGAGACGGGCTGGCCGAGCATGGCCGCCTCGGCCTCGATGCCGCCGACGCCCCAGCCGAGCACGCCCAGGCCGTTGACCATCGTGGTGTGCGAGTCGGTGCCGACGCAGGTGTCCGGGTAGGCGCGCAGCGCACCGTCGACCTCACGCGTCATGATGCCGCGCGCCAGGTACTCGATGTTGACCTGGTGCACGATGCCGGTGCCCGGCGGGACGACCTTGAAGTCGTCGAACGCGGTCTGGCCCCAGCGCAGGAACTGGTAGCGCTCGTGGTTGCGCTGGTACTCGATCTCGACGTTGCGGCGGAACGCGTCCTCGCGCCCGAACACGTCGATCTGCACGGAGTGGTCGATGACCAGCTCGGCGGGCGCGAGCGGGTTGATCCGGGTCGGGTCGCCGCCCAGGTCGGCCATGGCCTCGCGCATGGTGGCGAGGTCGACGACGCAGGGCACGCCGGTGAAGTCCTGCATGATCACGCGGGCGGGCGTGAACTGGATCTCGGTGTCCGGCTCGGCGGACGGGTCCCACCCGGCGAGAGCGCGGACGTGGTCGGCGGTGATGTTCGCGCCGTCCTCGGTCCGCAGCAGGTTCTCGGCGAGCACCTTGAGGCTGTACGGCAGCTTCTCCGTCCCGGGGACCGCGTCCAGCCGGAAGATCTCGTAGGTGTCGTCCCCGACCTGCAGCCGGGCCTTCGACCCGAAGCTGTCGACGCTGCTCACTTCTGGCTCCTTCGTTGGCGAGTCCGGCCGCTGGGGGACGGCCGCTGGGAGACGGGCGCCCCGGGGCCTGGTGCCCGGGCTCGTCCGCCGAAGTATCTTGATGTCGAGATACATCCTACCCCGACGCGGCCCTGTGCGTCGCGGCGCCCGCGCGGCCCGGCGCGCCGGGGTCGACGGGCGCGCCGGGCCGCGCACGGCCGACCGGGAGGCGGGGCCCTCAGTCCCCGGCGGTGCTCTCGACCGCCCGGCGCTCGCGCTCGACGGCCTTCTGGTGCTGGCGGGGGTCGTAGTCCGGGGTGCCCTGCTTGTGCAGCTCGGCGGTCGCGCGGCGGCCGGCCTCGGCCACCCGGCGCGTCGCCTCGGCGGCGGACTCGCGGGCGTCACCCTCGTGCGGTGTCGTCATCGTCGGCTCCTTCCGGTGGGGCGGGCGCCGCGGGCCGCGGTGCCCGGTCCCCACGCTAGGCCGACGCGCGGCCCCGCGCGAGGGCATCGGCGCCCCCGACCTGCGGCGATCCGGAGACGCCGGGGACGCGCAGCTCGGCGCCCCCGGCCGAGTTCGGTGCTCCCGGCCGAGTTCGGTGCTCCCGGCCGAGTTCGGTGGCTGCAGGCACCGAACTCAGCTGGGACCACCGAACCGGGGTGCCCGAGGGCCGCCCGCAGGCCGCGGCCCGCGGGCGGCGGCTCAACGCTCCAGGACCGCGACCGCCTCGACGTGGTGCGTCATCGGGAACAGGTCGTACCCCGTCACGTCGGCCAGCGCGTAGCCCTCCTCCGCGAGGTACGCCACGTCCCGCGCCAGTGCGGCGGGGTCGCACGCGACGTAGACGACGCGCCGCGGCGCGAGCCCCGCGACCGCCCGCACGACGTCCCGCCCGGCACCTACGCGCGGCGGGTCGAGCACGACGGCGTCGACCCCGGCACCCGCAGCGCCCGACGCGAGCGCGCCGGCCACGTCGCCGCCGTGCAGCTCGACCCGCGGCCGGTCGTGCAGGTTCCGGCGCGCGTCCCGCACGGCGCGCGCGTCGCCCTCGACGGCCACCACGGACCCCGCGCCGCCGACCGCGTCGGCCAGGGGCAGCGTGAACAGGCCCGCGCCGGAGTACAGGTCCAGCACTCGCGCACCGTCGACGTCGCCCAGGGCGTCGAGCACGGCGCCGGTGAGCGCGGCCGGGGCCTCGCGGTGCACCTGCCAGAAGCCGGCGGCCGCGACCCGGTACCCCCACTCCCGCTCCCCCACCCGCACCTGCTCGCGGACGGCGGACCGGGCGTTCGGCCGCGGGTCGACCTTGCCGCGGCGGAGGTCGAACGGCTGGTCGTCGACGAGCACGACCGGGGTGTCCCCGCCGGCGGGCGCGACCGCCTCGATCCGGGCGCCCGGGGCCCAGCGGCGCCCGAGCAGGTCGAGCTCCGCCAGCGCGTCGCTCATCAGCGGCATCGTCGTCACCGGCACGACGTCGTGCGACCGGAACCGGCGCATGCCGGCGCGGCCCTCCCGGTCGGCGAGGAAGCCGACCCGGGTGCGCCAGCCGAGGCCGGCCCGCTCGTCGTCGCCGGGCAGCGCCCGCACGGGCACCTCCCGCTCGACGCGCGCGAGCCGCTGCAGCTGCTCCGCCAGCACGGCGGCCTTCCAGGCGCGCTGGGCGTCGGGCCGCACGTGCGCGAGCTCGCCGCCCCCGACGCCGCCCGGGCCCGCCTCGGCCCACGCGGACTCCACGCGGTCGGGCGACGCCTCGAGCACCTCGACGGCGTCGGCCCGCCAGAACCTCGCCTTCGGCCCGGCGTCGGTCAGCCGCGCCACGACCCGCTCGCCCGGCAGCGCGTGCCGGACGAACACCACCCGCCCGGGGCCGTCCTCGCCGGGCGCCCGCAGCCGGGCGACGCAGTGCCCGCCGTGCGCGACCGGACCGACCTCGAGCTCGACCAGGTCCCCCGGCGCCACCGCGGCGCCGCGCGCCTCAGAGCCCACGGGAGATCGTCCTGCGCACGTGGTCCTCCATGCCGGTCTGCCCTTCGGTCGATGCGAGCTGCCACGGCACGGACGCCACCACGACGCCCGGCGTGAACAGGAGACGCCCCTTGAGCCGCAGGGCGCTCTGGTTGTGCAGCAGCTGCTCCCACCAGTGGCCCACGACGTACTCGGGGATGTAGACGACCACCAGGTCCCGCGGGCTCTCCCGCCGGATCGAGCGGACGTAGGTGATGACGGGCCGGGTGATCTCGCGGAACGGCGAGTCCAGCACCCGCAGCGGCACCGGGAGGTCCATGGCCTCCCACTGCGCGCGGAGCGCCGCGGCGTCCTCGGGGTCCACGCCCACGGTCACGGCCTCGATGGTCTGCGGCCGCGACGCCCGGGCGTACGCGATGGCCCGCATGGTCGGCCGGTGCAGGTGCGAGACGAGCACGAGCGCGTGCACCCGGCTCGGGAGCGCGCGGGCCGCCGCGGGGTCGGCGCCGAGCGCGAGCTCGGCCTTGACCGCGTCGTAGTGCCGGCGGATGCCCTGCATGCCGATGAACACGATGATCATCGCGAGGATGGCGATCCAGGCGCCGTGCGTGAACTTGGTGATGAGCACGATGACCAGCACGGTCGCGGTCATGCCGAAGCCGATCGCGTTGATCACCCGGGACCGGAGCATCTGCCGCCGGCGGTCGGGGTCGGGCTGGGTGCGGAGCTCGCGGGTCCAGTGCTTGATCATCCCGAGCTGGGACAACGTGAACGACACGAAGACGCCGACGATGTACAGCTGGATGAGCCGGGTGACCTGGGCGTCGAAGGCCAGGATCAGCGCGATCGCGCCGGCGGCCAGGGCGATGATGCCGTTGGAGAACGCCAGCCGGTCGCCGCGGGTGTGCAGCTGCCGCGGCAGGTAGCCGTCCTTCGCGAGGATCGAGCCGAGCACCGGGAACCCGTTGAAGGCCGTGTTCGCGGCGAGGATCAGGATGAGGCCGGTGACGACCGAGACCAGGTAGAACGCCGGCGGGAACGAGTGGAAGATCGTCTGCGCGAGCTGCCCGATGACCGGGTCCTGCACGTACTCCTCGCCCACCGGCACGCCGTTGTCGAGCAGCTGCGTCGAGGGGTCCTCGACGTAGTGCACGCCGGTGAGCCGCGCGAGCGTCAGGATCGACATGATGAGGAACACCGACAGCCCGCCCAGCAGGAGCAGGGTGGTCGCGGCGTTCTTCGACTTGGGCTTGCGGAACGACGGGACGCCGTTGCTGATCGCCTCGACGCCGGTGAGCGCGGCGGACCCGGACGCGAACGCCCGCAGCACGAGGAACGCGCCCGCGGCGCCCATGAGCCCCTGGTCGAACCCGTCGGCGGGGACGATCGTCAACGCGCTGGAGGCCGCGGGCTGCAGGTCGCCCGTCAGGTACTGCACGAACCCGAAGATCGCGGTGCTGCCGACGGCGACCATGTAGAGGTACACCGGGATCGCGAACGCGTTGCCGGACTCCCGGACGCCGCGCAGGTTCGCGAGGGTGAGCAGCACGACGATGGCCACGGCGAACAGCGCCTCGTGCCCCCGCAGCGCCGGGATCGCCGACGCCGCGTACTGCGCCCCGGACGACACGGACACCGCGACGGTGAGCACGTAGTCGACGAGCAGCGCGCTGGCGACGGTGACGCCCGCCTTCGGCCCCAGGTTCACGGTGGCGACCTCGTAGTCGCCGCCGCCCGAGGGGTAGGCGTGCACGTTCTGCCGGTACGACGCGATGACGGTGATCATCACGACGACGACGGCCAGGCCGACCCACGGAGAGATGACGGTGGCGCTCACGCCGGCGAGGGCGAGCGTCAGCAGCACCTCGTCGGGGGCGTAGGCGACGGACGACAGCGCGTCCGACGCGAAGATCGGCAGGGCGATCCGCTTCGGGAGGAGGGTGTGCCCCAGGTTCTCGCTGCGGACCGGTCGGCCCAGCAGCAAGCGTTTGGCGGCATCCGCGAGATCCGGCACGAGCGACCATGCTAGGCGCACCCGGGGCGTTCCGGCACCGGACACCACCCGGGACCACCGGCGTGCCCGGCGGTCCGCGCGGGGTATAGCGTTCCGCGTTGTGCACTTCGTCATCATGGGCTGCGGCCGCGCCGGCGCCACGCTCGCCCAGTCGCTCGAGTCCCACGGGCACTCCGTCGCGGTGATCGACCAGAACCCGGACTCGTTCCGCCGCCTCGACGCGGAGTTCGCCGGGAGCAAGGTCACCGGCCTCGGCTTCGACCGGGACACGCTGCGCCAGGCGGGCATCGACGACGCGTTCGGGTTCGCGGCCGTGTCCGACGGCGACAACTCGAACATCCTGGCCGCGCGCGTCGTGCGCGAGACCTTCGGCGTCGAGAACGTCGTCGCCCGGATCTACGACCCGCACCGCGCGGAGATCTACCAGCGGCTCGGCATCCCCACGGTCGCGACCGTGCGGTGGACCGCCGACCAGGTGCTGCGCCGGCTGCTGCCGATGGGCGCGACCAGCCAGTTCACCGACGCGTCCGGCAAGATCAGCCTGTCCGAGGTGGACGTGCACGCCGGCTGGGTCGGCAAGCCGCTGCGCCTGATCGAGGAGGCCACGGGCGCCCGCGTCGCGTACCTCACCCGCTACGGCGACGGGCTGCTGCCCGACGCGCAGACCGTCCTCCAGGAGAGCGACATCGTGCACCTGCTGCTCCGGACCGACGAGTCCGCCGCCGTCGAGCGGACCCTCACCGTGGCGCCGGAGGTGCAGGCGTGAGGGTCGTCATCGCGGGCGCCGGCTCGGTCGGCCGCTCCATCGCGCGCGAGCTGCTCGCCAACGGGCACGAGATCACGCTCATCGACCGCCAGCCCTCCGCCATGCGCGTCGCGCAGGTGGCCGACGCGGACTGGCTGCTGGCCGACGCGTGCGAGCTGCCCACGCTGACCCAGGCGCGGACGGACGAGTGCGACGTGGTCGTGGCCGCCACCGGCGACGACAAGGCCAACCTGGTCATCTCGCTGCTCGCCAAGACCGAGTACGGCGTGCCGCGCACGGTCGCCCGGGTGAACAACCCCAAGAACGAGTGGATGTTCGACGAGGCGTGGGGCGTGGACGTCGCCGTCTCCACCCCGCGCATCATGACGGCGATGATCGAGGAGGCCGTCTCCGTCGGCGACCTGGTGCGGATCTTCACGTTCCACCAGTCCGGCGCGGACATCCTCGAGCTGACGCTCCCCGAGGGCTCGCCGCTCGCCGGCTCGCTGGTCGGTCAGATCGACTGGCCGGCCGACACCGTGCTCGCGGCGATCGTCCGGGACGACCGCCCGTTCCAGCCGTCCGGGGACGACACCCTGGAGGGCGGCGACGAGCTGCTGTTCGTCACGGGGCGGGACGCGTCCGAGGAGGACCTGGCCGCGCTGCTGTCGAGCCGCGTACCAGGATCCAGCTCGCCCACAGCACCAGCGCCGTGAGCGGCACGCCCATGACGAGCTTCGCCGTGCCGAGCCACGCGACCTCGTCGGCGTAGTACAGCGGCACCTGCACGACCAGCCGTGCGGCGAACATCCCCGCCCACAGCCAGGTGACGAGGGCGTACCGGCGCAGCAGCGCCGGGTCCTTCCGCCAGGCGACGGCGCCGGCCCACGAGCCCTGCTCGGACATCGGGCCGTCGCCGCGGAACAGCCCGAGCACGACGCCGACCAGCGGCCAGCGGACCAGCACCGAGACCACGAACGCCAGCAGGTAGGCGACGTTGGTGAGCAGGCCCCAGGCGAAGTAGTCGCTCGCGTCGCCCGTGCGCCACGCCCAGACGACGCCGATGCCGACCCCGAGGACGCCGGACAGCGCCTGGGTGAGCGGGCTGCGCTGCACGAGGCGCGCGACGACCGCGAGCACCGCGGCGGCGACGGACGCGATCAGCGCGGGGCGCAGCTGCTGGCCGGACGCGACGAACACGACGACGAAGAGCAGGCCGGGCAGGACCGACTCGACCGCGCCGCGGACACCGCCGACGGACTCGGCGATCGAGAAGCTCTCGGCCTCGATCGCGCGCATGCCGCGGGCGGGGACGGCGTCCTCGGGCGCGGCCGCGGGCGGCACGGGGGTGTCGGCCGCGGCGGACGGGTCCGGCGTCACCGACGGCTCGCGGCCGCCGGCCGGCGTCGGCTCACTCACCCGGACGGGGCCGCAGCTCGTAGCGCGGGTTGAACATGGAGCGCCGGCCCTCGCGGGTGCACACCAGCCCCTCGACCTTGAGCCGGCGGCCCGGCTCGATGCCGGCGATCTCCCGGCGGCCCAGCCAGACGAGCACCAGGTTGCCGCTGCCGTCGTACAGGTCGGCCTCGAGCGCGGGCACGCCCTGGCGCGGGCGCAGCACGACGGAGCGGATCACGCCCGAGACCTTCACGCGGTGCCGGTCCGGGGTTTGCGCGACGGGCACGCAGCCCTTCGCGCGGACCGCGTCCTCGCGCTCCTCCGAGGCCTCGATCTCCTCCTGCGACGCGACGGCCCGGCGCAGGCCCTCCCGCAGCGACAGCGGCGACATGTCAGCGGATCTCCGTGATCTCCGGCCCGCGCTTGAGCGGGTCGAACGTGGGTGCGGCGGGGGCGGCGGGCTGGGGCGCCACGCCGTCCGCCTGGTTCGGGAGCGTGAGCGCGAGCAGGTCGCGCGGGGCGCGCGCCTCGGTGCCGCGCACGACGACGGTCGTCCGGAACAGGTTCTCGAGCGTGCCCGCGGCCTCCTCGTCGACCGCGGCGCGGCCGGTGATGACGCCGCGCAGGAACCAGCGGGGGCCGTCGACGCCGACGAACCGCGCCGGGCGGTGGCCGGTGCGGCCCTCCGGGGTGCGGACCGGCAGCCGGGCGAGCAGCTCGCGGCCGAACGGGCCGGGCACGTCGTCGACGGCGCCGCCCTGCTTGCGCACGGACTCGCCGATCTCCTCGCGGATCTCGTCCCAGATGCCGTCGGTCCGCGGCGCGGCGAACGCCTGCATCTGCAGCGTCGAGCCGTCGATCGTCACGCCGACGGCCGTCACCGTGCCGGACTTCTTGTCGATCTCCATGCGCAGCTCCATGCCGTGCACGCCGGGCAGCCGCAGGGCGCCCAGGTCGACGCGCGGGCCGGGCGGGATCTCCTCGGTGGAGTCCCAGGGGCCGGCGGACCGGTCGACGGCGGCCGGGGCCGGGTCCTCCGGGGTCGCGTCCTGCACCGCGGGTCCGTCGCCCGCGGCGGCCGCGGTGCCCGCCGGGTCGGCGGCCCCCTCGGCTGCGTCGACGCCGGCCGCGGTCTGGTCCTGGGCGGTGCGGTCCTTCGCACCGCGCCGGAATAGCGCCACCCTCAGTCCCCTCTCCGGGTCGCCCGCGTCGCGGGCGCGTTCGTCACCACGATAGTCCGCACGCCACGGACCACCTAGCGGGCCGCCTGCGTGTCCGCCGTGGGCGCACCGGTGGTCGCGCCCGCCGCCTCGGTGGGCGCACCGGCGGCCCGCCAGCCGCCGCTCGACCCGAAGCCGCCCGTGCCGCGCACCGAGTCCGGCAGCTCGTCGACCTCGACGAACAGCGCGCGCTCCACCCGCTGGATCACCAGCTGGGCCACCCGGTCGCCGCGGTGCAGCACCACGGGCTCGCGCGCGTCGGTGTTGAGGAGCGTCACCGCGATCTCGCCGCGGTAGCCGGCGTCCACCGTGCCGGGCGCGTTGACGATCGTGAGGCCGTGCCGCGCGGCGAGGCCGGAGCGCGGGTGCACGAAGGCGGCGTAGCCCTCGGGCAGGGCGATCGCGATCCCCGTCGGCAGGGTGGCCCGCTCGCCGGGCTCGATCGTCGCGTCGACCCGGGTCACCAGGTCCGCGCCGGCGTCGCCCGGGTGCGCGTAGGCCGGGACCGGCACGCCCTCGTCGAGGCGGCGCAGGCCGATGGTCAGGGTCTCGGGGGCCACGGGGGCGGGCGCGTCGTCCGTCACGGGCCCCGACCCTACCCGTCGCAGGTGGGATGCTGGGGCCGTGCAGACGACGACCGCCCCCGCCTTCGCCGAGCGCCTCTGGCCCTCCCCCGCCGGCTGGGTCGCCGTGCCCGCCCTCGCCGCGATGCTCGGCATCGTGCTGCTGCCCCTGTCGCCGGCGGCGGCGGGCGTGGGCGCCGCGCTGGGCCTGGTGGCGGCCGCGCTCGCCGCGGCCCGGCTCGCCACGCGGGTCCGCGTCGAGGGCGGCGAGCTGCACGCCGGCGACGCGCACGTCCCGGTCGCGCTGCTCCGGGCGCCGCGGGCGCTCGACGCGGACGAGACCCGCCACGAGCTCGGCCCCGGCCTGGACGCGCGCGCGCACGTGTGCCTGCGCGGCTGGGTGCGGACCGCGGTGCGCGTCGAGCTGGACGACCCGGCGGACCCCACGCCCTACTGGGTGGTCTCGACCCGGCGGCCCGCGGAGCTGGTCGCGGCGCTCGGCGGGACCGTCGAGGGCGGGCACCCGGCCGCCTGACCCCGCCCGGGACGACGACGCCGGCCGGACCCGTCGGGGTCCGGCCGGCGTCGTGACGGCTGGGTGGGGCGCGCTCGCCTGCCGATCAGGCGTGCGCGCCCGGTCGGCAGCTCAGGCCGCGCACTCCGAGCAGACGGGCATGCCGTCCTTCTCGTAGGCGAGCTGGCTGCGGTGGTGGACCAGGAAGCACTTCGAGCAGGTGAACTCGTCGGCCTGGCGCGGCAGCACCCGGACCGAGAGCTCCTCGCCCGACAGGTCCGCGCCCGGGAGCTCGAACCCCTCGGCCGCTTCGGTCTCGTCCTCGTCCACCACGCCCGAGTTCTTGTCGGAGCGCCGGGCCTGGAGCTCCTGCAGCGAGTCCTCGCTGAGGTCCTCCTCGGTCTTGCGCGGGGCGTCGTAGTCGGTTGCCATGTGGTGTGGTCACGCTCCGTCTGGTGGTCGGGATCGGCGTACGCGGGATCAAGCGAACGGGGGTCGCCGTTTGTTCCCGGTCAGGCGCCCCGGATTGTGCCTCATTTCGGGGCGGCGTGCACGCCCGGCTCAGTCGTCCGCGTCGGCGCCCAGGTCGGCGAGCAGCGCGGCCAGTGCGTGGACCGTCGCGGCGGGCCCGACGACGGACATCTCGACGCCCGCCGGACGCCCCCGCAGGCCGCTGACCTGCGCACCCGCCTCGATCGCGATGATCTGCCCGGCCGCGAGGTCCCACGGGTTGAGGCCGCGCTCGTAGTGCGCGTCGAGCGACCCCTCGGCCACCCGGCACAGGTCCAGCGCCGCCGAGCCGATGCGCCGGATGTCCCGGACCTGCGGCAGGAGCGCGGCGAGCACCCGGCCCTGCGCGCGGCGGCGCTGCTCGAGGTACCCGAAGCCCGTGCCGACCAGCGACGTGGCGAGCGGGCGCGCCGGGTTGGCCTCGATGCGCCGGCCGTCGCGGAACGCGCCCTGCCCGCGGCCGGCGGTGTACGTGCGGCCGTCCGCGACCGCGTGCACGCAGCCGGCGACGGGGGTCCAGCGCTCCGGGTCGGGGTCGCCGGCGACGACGCCCACCGAGACCGCGAACGCCGGGACGCCGTACAGGTAGTTGACCGTGCCGTCTATCGGGTCCAGCACCCAGGTGAGCCCGCTGGTGCCGGGCTCCAGCCCGTGCTCCTCGCCGAGCACGCCGTCCTGGGGCCGGTGCTCGGCGAGCAGGGCGCGCAGGTGGGTCTCGGACGCGAGGTCCATCGCCGTGACCGGGTCGACGTCGCTGGACTTGGTGGCGGCCACCTGCACCCGCTCGGGGCTCGTGGTGCGGATCAGGTCGCCCGCGGAGCGCGCGAGGCGCTCGGCGAGCTCGGTGAGGGCGCGGACCTCGACGGGGTCCGGCAGGGCGGCGGGAGACACGGGGGCGCTCGTCACGCGTCCCATCCTGCCCGAGCGGGCCCGGGCGCGGGGGTCAGCCTGCGTCCGGCCCGCCGGCGCCGCCGCCCGGACCCGCGCCCTCCCGGCCCGCCGCGCGCGACCGGCGCAGCCGGGCCACCCAGCGCAGCAGCGGCGCCGGCTGCTCGCGGGGCGCCCGCCCGGCCCGGCCCACGCCCCCGACCCGGCCGAGCCGGGCCCGGGCGGCCTCGCGGTCCCACGGCCCCGGCGCCTGCCAGCCGAACCGCAGCGCGACCAGCCGGACGCCGAGCACCCCGACGACCACGGCGACGACCGTGCCCTCGGACAGCGCGTCCTCGCGCCACAGCACGGCGAGCACGAGCGCCCCGAGCAGCGACGGGATGGCGTAGAGCTGGCGCTGGTGCAGCACGGCGGGGAGCTCGCCGGTGAGCAGGTCCCGCAGCACGCCGCCGCCGACGCCCGTGACGATGCCGGCGAAGACCGCCGCGGTGGCGCCGACGCCGTACTCCAGCGCCTTGACGGTCCCGACGACCGTGAACAGCGCCAGCGCCCCGGCGTCGAGGACCAGCACCAGGCGGCGCAACCGGTGCAGCGCCGGGTGCGCGGCCCAGGTGAGCAGGCCCGCGGCGCAGGCGGTCGCGACGAACTCCCACCGCGCGATCCCCACGGGCGGGATCGCGCCGATCAGCACGTCGCGCAGCAGGCCGCCGCCGAGGCCCGCGACCCAGGCCAGGACGACGATGCCGAAGATGTCGAAGCCCTTGCGCACCGCGGCCAGGCCACCGGACAGGGCGCCGACGAACACGCCCAGGAGCTCGAGCACGGGCTGCAGGGGGAGGTCGACGTGCACAGGGGAGATCATGGCAGCCGGGAGTTCCGGCGGCGCACCGCCGAGCCTCCCCGGGATCGGGCCCCGGCGATGGCAGGCTCGTCCGCGGAACGATGGGAGAGGTGATGGCCGAGCTGGAGCTGATCGGGCTGCACGAGGACGGGGAGCACCTGGTCCTCGCCGCGGCCGACGGGCAGCGCTACCGCCTGCGCATCGACGAGCCGCTGCGTGCCGCGGTGCGGCGCGACCGCCCGCAGCTGGAGCAGATCCGCGCCGAGCAGTCGGGCGTGCCGAGCCCGCGGGAGATCCAGGCGCGCGTGCGCGCTGGGCAGTCCGCGGAGCAGATCGCCGAGGAGTCGGGTCTGCCCGTCGAGCACGTGCGGCGGTTCGAGGGCCCCGTGCTCGCCGAGCGCGAGTTCGTGGCCGAGCAGGCCCGCGGGACCCGGGTGGGCCGCGACGTCGGCGCTCCGGTGCTGGGCGAGCTGGTGGTCGACCGCCTGGCGGCGCGCGGCGTCGACACGGCCGCCGTGACCTGGGACGCGTACCGCGAGAACGGCGGCGGCTGGGTGGTCATCGCGCGGTTCCGCGTGGAGGACGACGCCCGCGAGGCGCGCTGGACCTACGACGCGCAGGCGCGCGCGGTGCACGCGGAGGAGGACGAGGCCCGCTGGCTCTCCGAGACGGAGATCGCCGACGGCCCGGTCCCCCGCCGGCACCTGTCCGCCGTGCGCGACCTCGTGTACGACGTGGACGCCGACGTGCGCCCCGTGCTCGCGGCGGTCGACGCCCCCGGGCGCGCGCAGCACCGCGAGGAGGAGGATCCCGCGGACGACCTGCGGGCCACGCACGAGCTGCTGGACGACCTGCGCGCCCGGCGCGGCGTGCGGCAGACGCTCGACCTCGAGGACGACGAGGACGGCGACGCCTTCGGCGGCTTCGGGCCGCAGCACGCGTTCGACTTCGGGCAGCTCGACGAGCCCGCGGCCCCCGGGGCGCACCCGGTGGACGCCGAGCCCGCCGCCGAGGCCCGGATCTACCCGGCGCCGACCCGCCCGCGCCCGGCCGAGGACGAGCCGGAGACCCCGGTCGCGCTCGAGCCCGGCGAGCCGGAGCCCGCGCCCGCGCCGGACGAGGACACGACGCCGACGCGGCCCGAGGACCAGCCGAAGCCGCGCTCCGGCGGGCGCCGGGGCCGGCCGAAGGTGCCGAGCTGGGACGAGATCGTCTTCGGCGCGAAGCCGGAGTGAGGTCCGCGCGGGGGCGGTGACGCCGCCCCCGCGGGCGCGGTCCGGGCTCAGTCCCCCGCGAGCAGCCCGAGCGTCTGGGGCGACAGCGCCGGCGCGCCCGAGGTGCGCGCGGTCATCCGCAGCCGGTGGTGCTTGCGGCACAGCACCTCGTAGCCCACCGCGTCGCCGTCGTCCGGCACCGCGACGTCCCCGACGACGACCTGCGCGCCCTCGACGACCATGACGCCGTGCTCGGTGCGGGCGTTCTGCGTGGCGCGCGCCCCGCACCAGCACAGCGCCTGGACCTGCAGCGTCTCGACGCGGTCCGCCAGCTCGAGCAGCCGCGCCGACCCCGCGAACAGCCGGGTCCGGAAGTCGGTGGTGATCCCGAAGGCGAAGACGTCCACGTCGAGGTCGTCGACGACCCGGCCCAGCTGCTCGACCTGCTCGGCGGAGTAGAACTGCGCCTCGTCGCAGATGAGGAAGTCCACCCGCGCTCCGCGGCTGCGCCGCAGCACGACCTCGTCCCAGAAGTCCGTCGCGGGCGTGACCTCGTGCGCGGGCACCGAGAGGCCGAGCCGCGAGGACAGCACGTGCTCCCCCGCGCGGTCGTTCTGGGTGAACAGCACCCCGCCCCGGCCGCGGGCCGTGTGGTTGTGGTGCATCTGCAGCGCCAGGGTGGACTTGCCGCAGTCCATGGTGCCGCAGAAGAAGACCAGCTCGGCCACGTGCTCCTCGTTCCTCGTCGTGCTCGGTGTGCGGGGGTGGGTGCGGGCGGCGCGCCGGCTCAGGTGTGCACCGCGAGCAGCGGGACCCGCAGCTCCGCGGGGGTCAGCGACCCGTGCACGCCGACCAGCTGCAGCGACGCCGCGGTCTGGGTCCGGGAGTCCACCACCGTGGCCCGGCCCGTCGCCGCGACCACCAGGTCGCCGATCAGGGGCCGCACGTGCGCGGACACCGGGCCGAACAGCCCGGCCGCCACGGCGTCGTCCCCGGTGAGCACGACCGCGTCGTCGCCGAGCACGTCGGCCCACCGGGCCTCCGCCGCGCGCGGGTCGACGCCGGGCTCGAGGTGCACGTGCACCGCGCGCGGCTCCCCCGCGACCAGCGCGACGCCCTCGGCCAGCCCCGGGGTGGTCGCGACGTCCCGGCGCCGGGCGGGGTCCACGTCGACCATGCCGTGGTCGGCGGTGACGACGACGGTGGCGTTCTTCGGCAGCGACCGGACCAGCCGGCGCAGCTCGCCGTCGAGCGCCTCGAGCTGGTCGCCCCACTGCCAGGAGCCGGCCCCCTCGTGGTGGCCGGTCTTGTCGACGTCGCCCCAGTACAGGTAGACGAGGCCGGGCTCCCGCAGCAGCCGCAGCGCCGCGTCGACCCGCTGGGCGAGCGACTCCGCCGCGCGGTACCCGCCGCCGCGGAGCGCCGCCTCGGTCAGGCCGGAGCCCATGAACTTGGCGGGCCCGACGGTGGTCACCGTGATGCCCTGCGCGACCAGCCGCTCGAACACGGTGGGCTCGCGCTGCCACTCGCGGGCGGGGCCGAGGCCGTCCCACGACACCATGTTGGCCAGGCCGCCGCTCGCGGGGTTGCGGACGGTGTAGCCGACCAGGCCGGTGCGACCCGGGCCCGTACCGGTGCCGAACGAGCCCATGGACGCGGCCGTCGTCGACGGGTAGCCCGCGGACAGCGGCCCGGAGCCGTTCAGCAGCGACCGCAGGAACGGGGCGTGCCCGGCGCGCTCCGTGAGGTTCTCGTAGCCCAGGCCGTCGACCAGGACGACGCACACCCGGTGCGCCTCCGGCAGCCCGAGCTGTGCGCGCCGGGCCGGGCCGTCGGGCACGGGCGCGCCGAGGGCGTCGGCGACCGCGGGCAGCAGGCCGGACAGCGACGGGCCCTCGTAGTCGGGCGGCACCAGGCCCGCGTCCGCGAGCCGGGCCGGCACGGTGGACGACGCGGCGGCGGTCATCGTCAGCGCGCGCTCGCCGCGGACAGCCGCTTCGCGAACGCCACGGCGTCGCGGACCGCGCCCTCGCCCTCGGCGACCGCGGACACCCGGACGACCACGTCGTCGGGGGTCAGCGTGCCGGTCAGGCCGTGGTCCGCCTCGCAGGCCGGGTCCGCGCAGGTCGCGGGCTCCAGGTCGACCCGGGACACCGCGCCCCAGCCGACGGCGAGCGTGAGCTCGGCGGCGGCGGTGCCCGGGCGGTGCTGCTCCGGGCTCGCGATCACGTGCGTGAGCGCGACGGAGCGCAGCTCGGACAGCGGCACGGCCTCGGTGGTCGCCGCGGCGCTGGCCGACGGGTGCTCGCTGTCGGCCGGGTGGTCGTCGACGTGCGCGACCACGAGCCGCGTCGGGGTCAGCGCCAGGACCGTGACGTGCCGGCGCACCTCCTGCGCGTCGAACGTCGTCTCGGGGTGCACGAGGTAGGCCTCGACGGGCTCGTCCGCGAGCGCGACGTCCAGGACGTCGGCGACCAGGTCGGGGTAGTACCCGGCGCGGTGCAGGTCACGGAGCAGGTCGGTGGAGGGTGCAGGCACCCGGACATCCTCCCACCCGAGGGGCGGCGCCGTCACACCCCGGCCGGGAGCGTCAGGCGGGCAGCGCGCGGCGCGGGCCGTCCGCCCGGGTGCCGGCCACCCCGACGCGGGCCGTCGCGCCCAGCACGTAGGCGCCGCGCTCGGCCACCACGACCGGGTTGAGCTCCAGGTGCAGCAGCTCCGGGAGCTGGTCCGACAGCACGGCCACCCGGGCCAGCACGTCCTCCAGCGCGGCGACGTCGAGCGGGGGCACGCCCCGGTAGCCGAACAGCCGGGGCGACGACCGCGGCGCGCGCACCATGTCGGACACGTCCACGTCGGTGAGCGGCGGCACCGCCCAGGCCACGTCGCCGAGCAGGTCCGTGGTGTCGCCGCCGAGCCCGAACCCGAGCACCGGGCCGAACAGCGGGTCCTCCGCGGACCGGATGACGCAGGCGACCCCGTGCGGGGCCATCGCCTGCACCTCGAGCGGCGCGCGCCCCGGCTCGGGCTCCCGGCCCGCGGCGAGCGCGAGCACCTGGTCGACGTCGGCGCGCAGCTCGGCCTCGTCGTGCACGTCGAGCCGCACCCCGCCGAGGTCCGACCGGTGCCGCAGCGCCGGGACGGTCGACTTGAGCGCGACCGGCCAGCCCAGGCGGTCCGCGGCCGCGACGGCCTCGTCCGCGTCGTGCACGCCGACCGTCGGGAACACCTCCACCCCGGCGAGGCCCAGGAGCTCGGCGACCTGCTCGTGCGTGAGGTCGAGCGACGCCCGGCTGCCGGCCTCGTCGAGCCAGCCCGCGATGCGGCGGCGCGCGGTGCGGGCGTGGATGCCCTCGGGCGCGACGAGCCGGCCGCGGTCGGCCGCCCGCCACGCGGCGTACCGGGCCGCCTGGTCGAGCGCGAGGACGGCGTCCTCCGGGGTCGTGTACGCGGGGACCGTGCGCAGGGCGCCGTCCGCGTCCGGCGCGGTGAGGGCGGGCGTCGCGCCGTGCAGCCCCAGCAGGCAGGCCACCGACGTCCGGCCCGACCCGGCGGCGTGCCGGGCGAGCGCCTGGGCGACGCGGTCGTCCCGCGGTCCCACGGTCGGGACGTGCATGGTGACGACGACCTCGACGTCCGGGTCGGCGTACACCGCGGCGAACGTGCGCTCGACCTTCGCGTCGTCGGCGTCCTCGTGCAGGATCGCCGGCGCGCGGGCGACGGTGAACCCCGCGGCGGCGAGCGCCTCGGACACCAGCGACGCGGCGGCGGACGACGAGGCGACGACCGCGGCGCGGCGGCCCGGGGGCAGCGGCTGCAGGGCGAACAGCTGCGACACCTCGAGCATCTGGTGCACGTTGTCGACCAGCACGACGCCCGAGCGCCGCATCACCTCCTGCAGCGTCTGCCGCGAGGCCTGCGTGGGCCGGACGGCGTGCCCGGGCGGCACGACGTGGCCGGACCGGCCGGCGGTCACCACGACGACGGGCTTCGCGGCGGCCAGGCGCCGGGCGACGCGGGAGAACTTGCGCGGGTTGCCGATCGACTCCAGGTACAGCGCCACGACGTCCGTCGCGTCGTCGTCCTGCCAGAACTGCATGAGGTCGTTGCCGGACACGTCCGCACGGTTGCCCGCGGACACGAGGTGCGCGAGGCCGAGGTGCCGGCGGCGCACCGAGCCGAGGATCGACACCGCGGTCGAGGCGGACTGGCAGAACAGCCCGATGCGCCCGGGCGGCGGCGGGTCCTCGGTGAGCGAGGCGTTGAGCAGGCCGCCCGCGGCGTGCGCGAGCAGGCCGTACGACCGCGGGCCGACCACCCGGAGCCCGGCGGCGTGCGCGGCGCGCAGCAGGGCACGCTGCAGCGCGAGGCCGGTGGGGCCCTGCTCGGCGTACCCGCCCGACAGCACGACGACGCCCTTGACGCCGAGCCGGCCGAGCACACGGACCGCGACGACGGCCTCCGCGGCGGGCAGCGCGAGCACCGCGAGGTCGACGGGGCCGGGGACGTCGTCGAGGCGGTCCCAGTGGTGCACCGTCGGGCGCGGGTCGGCGCCGTCGGGCGCCGGGCGCCCGACCACGTGCACCTCGACGCCGCGCTCGTCGCCGCCGGCCGCCGTGACGGCGCCGGTGCGGTGCGCGGGGTCCTCGGCGGACGGGACGCCGCCGACCAGGTCCGCCAGCACGCGCTCGGCGCGGCGGTCGTCCAGGGACCCCGGCTCGGCGTTCGGCGACGACAGCACCAGCACCGACCGGGCGGTCAGCAGCGCCTGGACGCTGCGCGCCTCCGCGGCGTGCTCGCGGGCCATCATCACCGCGAGCGACCGGTCCGTCGGGTCGATGTCGAAGCCCACCGTCACCACGCCGTCCTCCAGGCGCTGCTGCAGCGAGTACCCGGCCTCGCGGAACACCGCGATCATCCGGCCGTTCTGCGGCAGCACGTCGGCGGTGAACCGGCGGATGCCGCGCTCGCGCGCCGCCGCGGCCAGGTGCTCCAGCAGCACCGAGCCGAGCCCGCGGCCGTGGTGCGCGTCGGCGATGTTGAACGCCACCTCGGCCTCGTCGGGGCCGACCTTGTCGTACCGGGCGACGCCGATGATCGCGTCGTCCCCCGTCACCGCCACCAGCGCGACCCGGTCCCGGTGGTCGACGCGGGTGAACCGCGCGAGGTCCCGGTCGCCCAGCCGCTCCAGCGGGGCGAAGAACCGGAACACGATCGACGCCTCGGACTGGCCGACGTGGAACGACTGCAGGGCGTCCGCGTCCTCGGGGCGGATCGGCCGCACGTGCGTGGTGCTGCCGTCGCGGAGGACGACGTCGGCCTCCCAGCTCTCCGGGTAGTCCGCCGCCTCGTCGGGCGCGCCCCCGGTGCTCTCGGCCATGCCCACGAGCCTAACCAACCGGCGCGCCGCGCGTCGTGGTGGTCCACAGGCTCGCGGAGCGGCGACAATGGGCGCCGACCACCCGCACCGCCGATCCCGGGAGCAGCCCCCAGCATGGCGCGCCGCAGCAGCACACCCGACGTCCCGCCGGAGGACGTCGTCGAGCGCATCGTCGACATCGACGTCGCCACCGAGATGGAGGGCTCGTTCCTCGAGTACGCCTACTCGGTCATCTACTCGCGCGCCCTGCCCGACGCCCGCGACGGCCTCAAG
Source organism: Cellulomonas sp. GbtcB1 (assembly GCF_019091725.1). NCBI lineage: Bacteria > Bacillati > Actinomycetota > Actinomycetes > Micrococcales > Cellulomonadaceae > Cellulomonas > Cellulomonas sp. GbtcB1. Next base: position 152,505 of record NZ_JAGXJG010000001.1, read on the forward strand.
CCGGTGCAGCGCCGCATCCTGTTCCAGATGTCCGACATGGGCCTGCGCCCGGACCGGCCGTTCGTGAAGTCGGCCCGCGTGGTCGGCGAGGTGATGGGCAAGCTGCACCCGCACGGCGACACCGCGATCTACGACGCGATGGTCCGCATGGCGCAGCCGTTCTCGCTGCGGCTGCCGCTGGTCGACGGGCACGGCAACTTCGGCTCGCTCGACGACGGGCCCGCCGCCCCCCGGTACACCGAGGCGCGCATGGCGCCGTCCGCGCTCGCGATGACGCAGAGCCTGGACGAGGACGTCGTCGACTTCGTCCCGAACTACGACAACAAGCTGACCCAGCCCGGCGTGCTGCCCGCCGCGATCCCCAACCTGCTGGTCAACGGCGCGTCCGGCATCGCGGTCGGCATGGCCACGAACATGGCCCCGCACAACCTGGTCGAGGTCGTCGCGGCCGCCCGGCACCTCGTGCTGCACCCCGAGGCGACGCTGGACGAGCTCATGCGGTTCGTGCCCGGCCCCGACCTGCCCAGCGGCGGCAAGATCGTCGGCCTGGAGGGCGTGCGCGACGCCTACCGCACCGGCCGCGGCGCGTTCCGCACCCGGGCCACCGCCCGGATCGAGAACGTCACCCCGCGCCGCAAGGGCATCGTCGTCACCGAGCTGCCGTACACCGTCGGCCCGGAGAAGGTCATCGAGAAGATCAAGGAGGGCGTGCAGTCCAAGAAGCTCTCCGGCATCTCGGACGCCCTCGACCTCACCGACCGGCAGCACGGCCTGCGCCTCGTCATCGAGGTCAAGACCGGGTTCAACCCCGAGGCCGTGCTGGAGCAGCTCTACCGGTACACCCCGCTCGAGGACTCGTTCTCGATCAACAACGTCGCCCTGGTCGACGGCCAGCCCCGCACCCTCGGGCTGCGCGACCTGCTCCAGGTGTGGGTCGACCACCGGATCTCCGTGGTGCGGCGCCGGAGCCAGTTCCGGCTGCGGAAGAAGCAGGAGCGGCTGCACCTCGTCGAGGGCCTGCTCATCGCCATCGTCGACATCGACGAGGTCATCCAGGTCATCCGGTCCTCCGACGACGCGGACGCCGCGCGCACCCGGCTGCGCCAGGTGTTCGACCTGTCCGAGCCGCAGGCCGAGTACATCCTCGAGCTCCGGCTGCGCCGGCTGACCAAGTTCTCCCGCATCGAGCTGGAGAAGGAGCGCGACGAGCTGCTCGGCGAGATCGAGGCGCTGCAGGCGATCCTCGGCGACGAGGCGCTGCTGCGGACCACGGTCAGCGACGAGATGGCGGAGGTCGCCGCGACCTACGGCACCCCGCGCCGCACGATCCTGCTGGAGTCCGCGGGCGGCGTCGCCACCGCCGCCGAGGGCGCGCCCGCGCCGCGGTCCGGCCGGTCCGCCGCCCCCGCGCTGTCGCTCGAGATCGAGGACTCCCCCTGCTACGCGCTGCTGTCCGCGACCGGCCTGGTCGCGCGCACCGGCAGCACCGACGTCGAGCTGCGGCCCGCGCCCGGCGCAGGCCGGTCCAAGCACGACGTGCTGGCCGGCGCCGTCGCGACCTCCGTGCGCGGCGAGGTCGGCGTGCTGACGTCCCGCGGCGTCGTCCGGCGGGTGTCCGTGCTCGACCTGCCGGGCCTGCCGCCGACCGACGGCGCGCCGAACCTCTCCGGCGGCCTCCCGCTCTCCGAGCTCCTCGCGCTCGACAGGGGCGAGAAGGTCGTCGGGCTGGTCCCCGTGACCGCCGACGCCCCGACGCTGGCGGTCGGCACCGCGCAGGGCGTGGTCAAGCGGGTCAGCTCCGGCGAGGCGCCCGCGAACCGCGACTCCTGGGAGGTCATCGGCCTCAAGGACGGCGACGAGGTGGTCGGCTGCGCGACCGTGACCGACGAGGACGAGCTCGTGTTCGTCGCCTCCGACGCCGCGCTGCTGCACTTCCCGGCGGCGTCCGTGCGCCCGCAGGGCCGGCCCGCGGGCGGCATGGCGGGCATCAAGCTCGCCGCCGGCCAGCGGGTGGTGCACTTCGGCGCGCTGCCCGCGGGCTCCGACGCGGTCGACGACGCCGAGGGCCCGGTCGTGGTGACCGTCGCCGGGGCGTCGGACGCGCTCCCGGGCACGCAGGCGGGCTCGGCCAAGGTCACGCCGTTCTCCCGGTACCCCGGCAAGGGCCGCGCCACCGGCGGCGTCCGGGCGCACCGGTTCCTCAAGGGCGAGGACGCGCTGTTCCTCGCCTGGGTCGGCCCGGCCCCCGCGCGCGCGACGGGCTCGGCGGGCCAGCCGGTCGACCTGCCGGAGCCGGACGACCGCCGCGACGGCTCGGGCCAGCCCCTGGCGGCCCCGCCCCTGGCGATCGGCTGACCCGGCGGCCCCACCGCGCCACCGCGCCACGGCCCCACCGCGCCACCGCGCCACCGCGCCACCGCGCCACCGCGCCGAGTGTGTACGCGACACGTCGAGTGCCTGTCCCCTGGATAGGCACTCGACGTGTCGGATAGGCACTCGCGGGGCCACGCGGGCGGACGGGCGCACGGGCCGAGCTCGCGGCCTCCAGGGCGACCCGCCGGCGCAGCGCCGACGGGCGCGGGTCAGCGGGCCTGGCCCGTGGCGGCGATGCGCGCGCGGACCAGGCCCGACACCTCGACCAGCGACGCCACCTGCGCGTCGTCCAGCGGCGACAGCAGCAGGTCGCGCACCAGCACCCGGCGGGTCTGCTGCGCGGCCCGCGCGGCCGCCTCGCCCGCCTCGGTGAGGCAGACGACCGTGCCGCGGCCGTCCTGGCGGTCGCGGCTGCGCGTCACGAGCCCGCGGGACTCCATGCGGCGCAGCTGGTGCGAGACCCGGCTGTCCTGCCACTCGGCCGCGGCGGCGAGGTCCTTGGCCCGCAGACCGGGGTGCCCGGCCGCGAGCAGCGGCTCGAGCAGCTCGAGGTCGGCGACGGACACGCCGGCGTCGGCGCCGAGCCCGCGCTCGAGCGCCGTGAACATCTCCCGGGAGAGTCCCAGGTACATGCGCCAGGTGGCGTCCTCGTCGACCTGCGCGCGCCCGTCCTCTGGAGCCATGGGCACAGCGTAGGGCCCCGCCGTCGCGCGACGGGGCCGTTCCGTCAGACCTCGATCGTGTACATGATCGCGCCGTGCGTCACCTCGTAGCCGAGGCTGGCGTACAGGCCGTGCGCGCCCGACGGGTTCTCGGTGTCGACGTCGAGCTCCGCGTACTGCATGCCGTCCGCCCGGAACGACGCCATGGCGGCGGTCAGCAGCGCCGGCGCGAGGCCGCGTCCGCGCCACGCGCGCCGCACGCCGAGCAGCTCGGTGTAGCCCGACGTGAACCCCGCGATCTCCCAGTCGTGCTCGTACCGGCCGGAGATCGTGTAGCCCGCGACGTCGCCGGTGGCCTCGTCGAGGGCCACGTGGCTCCACTGCGGGGCGAACATCGCGCGGCCCTGCTGCCAGTGCTCCGCCGTCCGGGGCTCGCTCCCCCAGTGGTCGGCGAACGCCTCGTTGTGCGCCAGCCGCACGGCGTCGTCGAGCTCGGCCGACCACGGCACGACGCGCACGCCGTCGAGCGGGCGGGGCTCCGGCAGCGGCCGGGACAGGTCCCGGCGCATGTCGGTGAAGTACCGGATCGGCGCGAACCCCGCGGCGGCGTGCAGGGCGAGGGCGTCGGCGCGGTGGTCCTCGAGGAAGGCGGCGATGCGTCCCGGGGCGTCCTTGCCGGACTCCGCGAGCTTCTGCCGGGCCCGGGCGGTCGCCCAGGCCAGGACCGCGCGCCCGATGCCGCGACCGCGCCACTCCGGGTCCACGCCGCCCTGCACCCACACGCGGATGACCCGGACGTCCCCGGGCGGCGCGTCGAGGCTGATCCACGCGCGCGGGACCCCGTCGGCGTCGAGCCCGACCCGCGTGTCCCGCGCCGGGTTCTTCCAGTCGCCGTCGAAGCCCTCGCCGACCTCGGTCTCGCTGGTGCGGAACGGCTGGGCGTCGGCGGCCTCGACGCGCGCGACCAGCGCGGCCAGCACGGGGACGTCGTCGCGGGTCAGCGGCCGCCAGGTCAGGCCCGTGGCGGCGGGGTCGGGCTCGGGGAGCGTCGCGGGCGCGGCGGCGCGCACCGCGAGCGGCGGGACGGCGGCGGGCGTCTCAGGCGTCTCGGGCATGCGGGACACGGTGCCCGACCGCCGCCCGCCCTGTCACGCGGAATCGCCGCTGACGCCCCGGAGGCGCAGGTCACGGGCGCCCGCCCACGGGACCCGCGACGTCAGGCGTCGATCTGCGAGGCGTCCAGCGTCGACGCGCCGGCCACGATGAAGTCCTTGCGCGGCGCGACGTCCGAGCCCATGAGCAGCTCGAACGTCTCCTCCGCGCTGCGGACCAGCGCGTCGGCGGACTCGGCGGCGGGCAGGGTCACCCGGCGCAGCGTGCGGTGCCGCGGGTCCATCGTCGTCTCCGACAGCTGGTCCGCGTCCATCTCGCCGAGGCCCTTGTAGCGCTGGATGTCCTCCTTGTAGCGCTTGCCGGCCTTGTCGAGCTTCTTCAGCGTCGCGGTGAGCTCGGCCTCGGAGTATGTGTAGATGTACTCGTTCTTCCGGCTGCCGGCGCCGATCACCTCGATGCGGTGCAGCGGCGGGACCGCGGCGTACACCCGGCCGGCCTCGACCAGCGGGCGCATGTACCGGAAGAACAGCGTGAGCAGCAGGGTGCGGATGTGCGCGCCGTCGACGTCGGCGTCGGTCATCAGCACGATCTTCCCGTACCGCGCGGCGTCGAGGTCGAACGTGCGGCCGGAGCCCGCGCCGATCACCTGGATGATCGCGGCGCACTCGGCGTTGCGCAGCATGTCCGAGATCGACGCCTTCTGGACGTTGAGGATCTTGCCGCGGATCGGCAGCAGCGCCTGGAAGTCCGACGACCGCGCGAGCTTGGCGGTGCCGAGCGCGCTGTCGCCCTCGACGATGAACAGCTCGCTGCGCGACACGTCGTCGCTGCGGCAGTCGGCGAGCTTCGCGGGCAGGGACGAGGACTCCAGCGCCGTCTTCCGGCGGGAGATCTCCTTCTGCTTGCGCGCCGAGACGCGGGCACGCATCTCCCCCACGACCTTGTCGAGCAGCGCGGCCGACTGGGCCTTGTGCTCGCGCTTGGCCGACGTCATCAGCGCGGCGAGCTCGGTGTCGACGACCTTCGCGACGATGTTCCGGACCGGGGCGGTGCCGAGCACCTCCTTGGTCTGGCCCTCGAACTGCGGCTCGGCCAGCCGGACGGTCACGACGGCGGTGAGGCCGGCGAGGACGTCGTCCTTCTCGATCTTCTCCCCGCCCTCCTTGGCGGAGATCTTCAGCCGGCGGGCGTTGGCCTCGACCTGCTTGCGGATCGTGCGGAGCACCGCGGTCTCGAAGCCCGCCAGGTGCGAGCCGCCCTTGGGCGTCGCGATGATGTTGACGAAGGTGCGGACCTCGGTCTCGTAGCCCGTGCCCCAGCGGAGCGCCACGTCGACCTCGCAGTCGCGCTGCACCTCCTGCGGGGTCATGTGCCCGCGCGCGTCGAGGACCGGCACCGTCTCCGAGAACGTGCCCGAGCCCGTGAGCTGCCAGGTGTCGGTGACCGGGGCGTCCGGGGCGAGGAAGTCGGCGAAGTCGACCGTGCCGCCGTCGTGCCGGAACACCTCCTCGTGCGGGCCCTCGGCCGCGGGCGTGCCGGGCAGGCCCCGCTCGTCGCGGACCGTGATCGTCAGGCCCGGCACCAGGAAGCTGGTCTGCCGCGCGCGGGTCACGAGCTCGTCGTAGGAGAACACCGCCGACGTCGGGAAGATGTTCCGGTCGGCCCAGTACCGGATGCGGGTGCCCGTGCGGCCCTTGGCGACCTTGCCGACGACGTCGAGCTGCGAGCGGGCGACGAACGGCTCGAACGGCGACTCGGGGCTGCGGCCCGCCGCGTCGTCGAACACGCCCGGCTCGCCGCGGTGGAACGTCATGCGGTGCGTCTTGCCGCCGCGATCCACCTCGACGTCGAGGCGCTCGGACAGCGCGTTGACCACCGAGGCGCCGACGCCGTGCAGGCCGCCGGACGCGCCGTAGGACCCGCCGCCGAACTTGCCGCCCGCGTGCAGCTTGGTGAGCACGACCTCGACGCCGGTCAGGCCGGTCTTGGGCTCGACGTCGACCGGGATGCCGCGGCCGCTGTCGCGGACCTCCACCGACGAGTCGGCGTGCAGCACGATGTCGATGCGGTCGCCGTGGCCGGCCAGGGCCTCGTCGACCGAGTTGTCGATGATCTCCCAGAGGCAGTGCATGAGGCCCCGGGAGTCGGTGGAGCCGATGTACATGCCCGGGCGCTTGCGGACCGCCTCGAGCCCCTCCAGCACGGAGAGGTGACGGGCGGTGTAGCTGGACTCGGCGGAAGCGGTCGACACGAGTCCCGAGGGTAATCGCTCGGACCGACAGAACCGCGGCACCATGCCGCTCCCGGGCGCCGTTCCTCAGGACGCCGTGCGCGCGCGGTCACGATCCGGTGTCGGTCGCGTGACAGGTCGATGACGTCGGGTGATCCGGCGTACGCGGTGAGCGAACCACCCGCCCTCGACGGGAAGGATCCCGGCCGGAGATGGTTGTATGACAACGTGACGGAGACGATCGAGACCACGAACCCGCTGACCGCAGCCGACCGCTGCGACCGCTGCGGCGCTCAGGCCTACGTCCGCGTGCAGCTGCCCGTGGGCGAGCTCCTGTTCTGCGCGCACCACGCGCGCGAGCACGCGCCGAAGTACTCGCAGGTCGCGACCCACGTGCAGGACGAGACGGACAAACTGCTCGCCGAGCACGGAGCCGGAGCCGGCGCCGCTCGCTGAGCGCGCCACGAGACCGGCGGCGCACCGGGGACCGGTGCCGCACGCCGCGACGACACGAAGAACGGGGCCCGTCCGGCTGCAGCCGGACGGGCCCCTTCCGTGTGCGGTCACCGCCGCAGGACGACCTTGAGCGCGTCGTGCTGCGCGGCGGCGCCGAACACCTCGTACGCCTCGTGCATCTGGTCGAGCGCGAACGTGTGGGTCCCCATCGGGCGGATGTCGAGCGAGCCCTCCGCCACGAGATCCAGCAGCATCGGCGCCGTGACGCCGTCGACCAGGCCCATCGTGACGGTGATGTTCTCGATCCACAGCCGGTCGATCGGCAGCGTCACCGGGTGCCCGTGCACGCCGATGTTGGCGACGTGGCCGTACGGGACCACGAGGTCGAACGCGGCCTCCAGGGTCGGCGGGAGGCCGACGGCCTCCATCACGACGTCCGCGCCGCGCCCGCCGCAGAGCGCCCGCACCTCGTCCTGCCAGCCGGCGGCACCCGAGTTCACGGCGTGCGTCGCGCCGAAATCCTGCACGGCCCGGTCGAGCCGGAACGGGTCGAGGTCGACCGCGACCACCCGGCGGGCGCCGTGCAGGTGCGCGGTCGCCATGGCCGCGAGCCCGACCGGACCGGCGCCGATGCAGACCACCGTGTCGCCGGGCGAGACCGCGCCGTTGCGGACGCCCATCTCGTAGCCGGTCGGGAAGATGTCCGACAGGAAGATCACCTCCTCGTCGGACAGGCCCGCCGGCACGCGGTGCAGCGACGTGTCGCCGAACGGCACCCGGACCAGCTCCGCCTGGGTGCCGTCCACCAGGTGCCCGAGCACCCAGCCGATCCCGCCGACCGACTGGCAGTGGCTCGCCCGGCCGACCCGGCAGTAGCGGCACGTGCCGCACGACGTGATGGCCGGCACGACGACGCGGTCCCCCACCGCGAACTTCCCGACGCTCGCACCGACCTCGACCACGGTGCCGACGGCCTCGTGGCCCAGGACGCGCCCGGGCGTGACCGCGGGGACGTCGCCGAGCAGGATGTGCAGGTCCGTGCCGCAGATCGTGGTCGTGTCGACCCGGACGACCACGTCGGTCGCGTCGACGACGTGCGCGTCGGGCACGTCCTCCCACTCCTTGCGTCCCGGGCCGTGGTAGACGAGTGCCTTCATCGCGGGACCTCCTCCGGCGGGCGCCGTCGCCCGCCTGCCTGGGTCGCCTCGCCGTCGAGGTGACCTTCGTCCCCCATCCACCTCCGGCGCGCGCGGCCCCGAGTGGGACCGAGGTCCCGATCCGGACATCCCGCCGCCCCCGGGTACGACGAAGGGCCCACCCCGTGCGGGATGGGCCCTTCGTGGTACCGGCTCAGTCCAGGTAGTCGCGCAGCACCTGGGAGCGGCTCGGGTGGCGCAGCTTGGACATCGTCTTCGACTCGATCTGGCGGATCCGCTCACGGGTCACGCCGTAGACCTTGCCGATCTCGTCCAGCGTCTTCGGCTGGCCGTCCGTGAGGCCGAACCGCATCGAGACGACGCCGGCCTCGCGCTCGGACAGGGTGTCCAGCACCTGGTGCAGCTGCTCCTGGAGCAGCGTGAAGCTCACCGCGTCCGCGGGCACGACGGCCTCGGAGTCCTCGATGAGGTCGCCGAACTCGCTGTCGCCGTCCTCGCCGAGCGGGGTGTGCAGGGAGATGGGCTCGCGGCCGTACTTCTGGACCTCGACGACCTTCTCGGGGGTCATGTCGAGCTCCTTGGCGAGCTCCTCCGGCGTGGGCTCCCGGCCGAGGTCCTGGAGCATCTGCCGCTGCACGCGCGCCAGCTTGTTGATGACCTCGACCATGTGCACCGGGATGCGGATGGTGCGGGCCTGGTCGGCCATCGCGCGGGTGATCGCCTGGCGGATCCACCACGTGGCGTACGTCGAGAACTTGTAGCCCTTGGTGTAGTCGAACTTCTCGACCGCGCGGATCAGACCGAGGTTGCCCTCCTGGATCAGGTCCAGGAACAGCATGCCGCGGCCGGTGTAACGCTTGGCGAGCGAGACGACGAGGCGGAGGTTGGCCTCGAGCAGGTGGTTCTTGGCGCGGCGGCCGTCCTGCGCGATCCACTGGAGCTCGCGGCGCGCCTTCGGCTCGAGGTCGTCGCCGATCGCGGCGAGGCGCTCCTCGGCGAACAGGCCGGCCTCGATGCGCTTGGCGAGCTCGACCTCCTGCTCGGCGTTCAGCAGCGCGACCTTGCCGATCTGCTTGAGGTAGTCCTTGACCGGGTCGGCGGTGGCGCCCGCGGTCACGACCTGCTGGGCCGGGGCGTCGTCCTCGTCGCGGTCGGACACGACGAAGCCGGTGTCCGTGGACTCCTCGGCCGCGGGGGCCTTCGTGGCGGCGGCGGGGGTCTCCTCGGACTCGCCGTCCTCCGTGGTCTCCTCGGCGTCGTCGCCGGCCTCGATCTCGGTGTCGTCGATCTCGACGTCCTCGAGCTCGACGTCCTCCTCGTCGCCGTCCTCGTCCGACTTGGCCTTGGTGGCCTTCGTCGCCTTGACGGGCTTGGCGGTGGCGGCCTTGCCGGCGGTCGCCTTCTTGGCGGCCGGCTTGGCGGCGGCGGCGCGCGTCTTGCGGGCGGGCTTCTCGGCCGCCTCGTCGCCGTCCTCGGCCGCGACGACGGCCTTGGCCGACGGGCGCGCCTTGGCGGTGGTGGCCGCGACGGCGCGGGCGGGCGCGGCGGTCGGCTCCTCGATGGTGATGCCGGCGTTGGCCAGACCGCGCACGACGGCCTTCAGCCGCCGGGCGTCCTCCACCTGAGCGGCCTCGCACGCGTGACGCAGCGCAGCGGCGTCGACGCTGCCGTTGGTGCGCCCGGCGCGCACGAGGTCCTGCAGGGCGGGGTGCTCGAACTCACGCGGGAGAGTGGGGGTGGGAGTCTGGGGCGTCACGAATGACCTTTCGGCAGCAAGGGACCCGGTTCGGCGCATCGGGTACCTCGATATTGTACCGGCCCGCACCCACCTCGGGATGCCCCCGGACGGGCGGCGAGGCCTCGGTCCGGCAGGCCGGATGACCTGTCGTAGGTGCTCAACGCACGACGCCCGCCACGGATTCCCGTGGCGGGCGTCGGAGGTGCGCGGGTCGCAGGTCCCGGCGTGTCCCGGGCACCCGGGCGTGTCGGCGCCGAGGTGCCGGGGCGCGTCGGCGCCGACGTGCCGGGGCGTGCCCGGAGCCCCGGGTCAGCTCGGGTCGGGCTTGACCGCCAGGACCGGGCACGGGGAGTCGAGCAGGATGCGCTGCGCGTTGGCGCCGAGGATGAGCTTGCCCACCGGGCTCCGCCGGCGCAGGCCGATGACGATGAGGGTGGCGTCGGTCTCCTCCGCGGTGCCGATGAGCGACTCCGCGACGTCGCGCCCGCCGGTGATGACGCGGACGTCGTGCGGGACGTCCTCCGACTCGAGCGACGCGCGGACCTCGTCGAGCGCGGCGGCGAGCTCGGCCCGCTGCTCGTCGGTCTCGTCCCCGCGCTCGCTCACGACGACGACCAGCGGCTCGGACCGCCGGACCGCCTCGCCCGTCGCCGCGGCGAGGGCGGCACGCCCCTCGACCGTCGCCAGGTACCCGACCACGATGCTCATGTGTGCTCCTCGCACGTGCGCTGTGCGTCCTCGGGCGCGCACCGGTGCGCCGTCGCGCGGGTGCGGGCCGTGGACCGTGGTCCGACCGTACCGGAAGGGGTCGGGGCGCACGACCGGCCGCGGGGCGCTCAGCAGCGGCGACGCACCCACCCGGGCGGGAGCCCTGCGCCGAGGGCCCGGTCGAGCAGCTCGGCGAGCCGGTGACCGGGGTCCTGGTCGAGCGCCCGCTCGACCAGGACCGAGGCCCGGACGGCGTCCCCGTCCCACCACGCCAGGAGGGCGAGCACGGTGAGGGCGGGCGCCTGCTGGTCGCGGCGCCCGTGCGCGACGACCTGCTCGAGGAGGGCCCGCCCCGCCGCCGTGACGTCCTCGCGGGGCTCACGGCCCCGGACGGGGTCGACCACCAGGTCGAGCGCGGCGCGCACCCGGTCGGAGACGTCGGTGGCGTCGGGCCCGGACCCGCGGTCGGCGCCGTCCCCGACCCGTCCGCCCTCCGCGCCCGGGACCTGCTCGCCGGCCTCCTCGGGCCACTGGTCCTCACCCGGCCCCGGGCCGCCCGGGACGCCCGGGAGGCCCGGGCCCGCCACACCGGTGCGGAGCACCGCCTCCGGCAGCCCGGCGTCGTCCGGGTCGACGAGGGTCAGCACGACGGCGTCGCGCACGACCGGGTCGAGCAGCGCGGCCTCGAGCCGCCCGAGCACCGCTGCGGACGGACGCGGCCCCAGGGGGTCCTGGCTCGCGCCGGCCGCGGTCCGCCACGCGTCGAGCGACCGCCGCCGCCAGCGCAGGACCGCGTCCGGTCCGTCGGCGCGCAGCAGGGCGTCGAGCCAGCGCGACCGGGCGGCCGCGGCGGACCGGCGCGGGCCGGGGGCCGCCGGGCGCACCAGCCCGAGCTCCTCGCGCGACCCGGCCACCCCTCCGCGGGCGCCGACCAGCCGACCCGCGAGCTCCCCGCCCGACAGGTCGGCGAGCGGGTGGCCACCCACCGGGCAGCAGCCGGGGTCCCGGCAGTCCAGCCCGACGTAGCGCCCCTCGTCGACGGACCAGACGGTCAGCGGCGCGAGGTCGGCGACGGCGCGCCGGAGCACGTCCGCGGCGCGCCCGGCACGGGAGCCGCGGGCGACCCGCAGGCCGCGGTCGGGGTCGCGCGGGTCGCCCTCCCCCGCGTGCAGGACGACGACGACCTCCGCGGCGCCGTCCGCGCGCAGATGACCCGCGAGCGAGTCGGCGAGCAGCGCGCCGTCCGGTCCCACGACGTCGGCCAGGTCGGTGCGCACGACGACCCCGAGCCGGCGGCCCGGCGGCCGGAGCGACACGAGCACGGCGGAGTCCCGCGGCGGGAAGCCGAGCAGGTACGGCACGAGCGCGAGCAGCTCGCGGGGGTGCCCGAGCCGGAGCGTGGCGCGGGGGTCGGAGAGGCCGGCGGCGGGGGCGTCGGCGGGAGGGTCGTCGGGCCGGGAGCCCGGCCGGGGCGCTGTGGTCGTCATGGCCCCACCCGACCGCACCGCGGGCATCACCCGCCGCGCCACCGGCCCCGCCCTGGGGACGGCGCACCACCTCCGTGCCTGTGGAGGGCTCGGCACCCGCTCACCGAGCGGCGCTACTGTGGCGCCCGTGCTCCGCCGTCCCGCCGCCGTCGTCCTCCTCGCCCTCGTGGCTCTCGGCACGGCGGGCTGCACCGGCGACGACGACGCCGCTCGGCCGACCGGCACCGCCGCGACCGGCGCCGCCACGGCACCCGCGCCGGCGCCCACCGAGTCGCTCCTGCCGAGCCCGACGTCGACGGGGTCCGCGGTCGGCGACCTGGCGGCCGGGTTCCCGTCGGACCTGGTGTCCCCGCCCGAGGGCAGCGAGATCCTGGTCTCGAGCGCCGACACCGACGCGGCGACCGGGCTGACGACGATCAGCCTCAACCTGCGCAGCCCGCTCGCGACGGACCAGCTGGTCCAGGCGGTGCGGGACCAGCTGGTCGCGGCCGGCTTCGCCGAGACGGTGGTCGACCCCGGCTCCACCGGCCTGGCGGCGACGTCGACGTTCGTCCGCGGGGACGGCGCCGCGGAGCTGCTGACGCTCGGCGTGCTCGACCGCGACGGCGTCCGCACGCTCACGCTGGGCGGGACCGTCCGGCTGTGAGGCCCTAGGCTCGCCGGGTGAGCACCGCCCCCGCACTCGTCGACGCCGAGGACCTCCGCACCCGGGTCGACGCCCTGCTCACCGAGCACGTCGAGGCGCTGCTGCCCGAGCTCGTCCGGTCCGGCGCGGGCGCGGCGCCGCTCGCCGAGGGCCTGAGCCACATGCTCGGCGGCGGCAAGCGGCTGCGGGCGGCGTTCTGCTGGTGGTCGTGGCGCGCGCACGGCGGCGACCCCGACTCCCCCGAGGCGGAGGTGGTGCTCCGCGTCGGGGCGGCGCTCGAGCTGTTCCAGGCGGCGGCGCTGTTCCACGACGACGTGATGGACGACTCCGACACCCGGCGCGGGCAGCCCGCGGCGCACCGGCGGTTCGCCGCCCGGCACGCCGAGCAGGGCTGGTCCGGCGACCCCGACCGGTTCGGCGAGTCCGCGGCGATCCTGCTCGGCGACCTCGCCCTCGTCGCGAGCGAGCGGGAGTTCGCGCGCGCAGTGGCGGACCTCGCGGCGGACCGGCGCGCCGCCGCGCACGCGGTGTTCGAGCGGATGCGGACCGAGGTCACCGTCGGGCAGTACCTCGACCTGCTCGCCGAGGTGCTGCCCTGGGGCGAGGACCCGGCGGCGGACGAGCAGCGCGCCCGCGAGGTCATCGTCGCCAAGGCGGCGCGCTACAGCGTGGAGCACCCGCTGCTGCTCGGCGCCGTCCTCGCCGGCGCCGGCGAGGACGCGCTCGCCGCCACCGCCGCGTACGGCCTGCCGCTCGGCGAGGCGTTCCAGCTCCGGGACGACCTGCTCGGCGTGTTCGGCGACCCCGCCACGACGGGCAAGCCGGCGGGCGACGACCTGCGCGAGGGCAAGCGGACCGTGCTGGTGGCGCGGGCGATGGCCCGCGCGCGGGCCGCGGGCGACGCCGGGCTCGCGGGCGCGCTGCACACCGGGCTCGGCGACCGCACGCTCGACGACGAGGCGTGCCGGTCGCTCGCCGCCCGGATCGAGGCCAGCGGCGCCGTGGCCGAGGTCGAGGGGCTCATCGCCGACCTCAGCGCGCGCGGGTTCGCCGCGCTCGCCCGGGCGGAGCTCACCGAGGACGGCCGGGCGATGCTCGTCGCCCTCGGCCACGCGGCGGTCGACCGCCGGGCCTGAGCCCGGCGGCCGGCGCGCGCGTCAGAGCAGCGCCTGCGCCCGGCGCCGCACCTCGGTCTTGTGGCCCGCGCGCAGCGCGTCCACCGGCCGGCCCGGCAGCGACTCGTCGGGCGTGAACAGCCAGGCGATCGCCTCGGCGTCGGGCATGCCGACGTCCCCGAGCACCGACAGCGTCCCCTGCAGCGAGGCGAGCACGGCCGAGCGCGCCTCGGGCGCCTCCTCGGCGTATCCCTCCGGCGCGGTGGCGGGGTTCCGCGCGTCGACCGGCACGAGGAAGGCGGCGGGGATGCTCAGGACGGGCGGGTCGCCGCGGCGGACGCCGGCGAGGCGGCGCTCCTTGAGCAGGCGGCGGACCTTCCCGGCGTCGACGCCGAGCTCCTCCGCCACGTCCGGCACGGTCAGCCAGGAGTCGACCAGGTCATCGGGGATCTGCGCAGTCACGCGGGCCAGCGTACTGACGCGCGGGCCCGGCGCGCGCACCGTCCCCCGTTCACCCTGGTGGTGCAGCGCGCTCGCCCGGGGGCGTGAGGAATGCGTCCGAAATGTCCTGGTCATTGCACCAAATGGCGCCCCCGGCTTCCCAGGCCACAGGACGTGCACTACCGTCGCACTGGTCACTCCAGTCACACGAGTCACACCAGTCACGCGCCGCCGGCGCGTTCCGCCACCGCACCACGCCGTCTCAGCACCAGGGGTCCCCACCATGTCGCAGCCCGCCCTCGCCCTCACGGACCAGGCCGCGCGCGCCCTCGGCGCCCCGGCCCGCGCCGCGGGCCGCCGCGGTCGGCGCCTCGCCACCAGCACCGGCGCGCTCGCCATCGCCGCGGTCGCGGCCACCGCCGCGGCCCCCGCCGCGCACGCCGACGAGCAGTACACGGTGCGCTCCGGCGACACCGTCAGCCACATCGCCGCGAAGTACGGCACGAGCGTGACGGCGGTGCGCAGCGCCAACGGGCTGAACGGCAGCGCCTTCATCCGCGAGGGCCAGCGCCTGACGATCCCGACCGCCGGCGGCGGAGCGGCCACCACCGCCGCCACGCCCGCCTCCGCGGGCGGCGCGCACACGGTCGCCTCCGGCGAGACCGTGTCCGCCATCGCGAAGCGGTACGGCACCACGGTCGCGGCGATCACGTCCGCGAACGGGCTCGACTCCCGCGCGTTCATCCGCGTCGGCCAGACCCTGACGATCCCGGGCGCGGCCGGTGCCACGGCGTCCGGTGCCGCGGCGGCCGCCGCCCCGGCAGCGACCGGCGGCGCGCACACCGTCGCCTCCGGCGAGACCGTGTCCGCCATCGCGAAGCGCTACGGCACCACCGTCGCCGCGGTCGTTTCCGCGAACGGCCTGGACTCCCGCGCGTTCATCCGCGTCGGCCAGACGCTGACGATCCCGGGCGCGTCCGGCGCCGCCGCGACGACCGCCGCCGCCGCGCCCACCTCCGCGGGCGGCAAGCACACCGTCGCCTCCGGCGAGACCGTCTCGGCCATCGCGAAGCGCTACGGCACCACGGTCGCGGCGATCACCTCCGCCAACGGGCTCGACTCCCGCGCGTTCATCCGCGTCGGCCAGACCCTGACGATCCCCGGCGCGTCCGGCGCCGCGGCGGCCGCCGCCCCGGCCGCGACCGGCGGCGCGCAGCTGGTGGGCAACACGTTCCTCGGCCGCACCTACGCACCGACCGTCGTCGCCTCCGCGAACGCGAACAAGGCCGCGCTGATCGCCATGGGCGTGCCGTCCAAGGCCGCGATGCAGGCCAAGGTGGCCGCGACGGCCCGCTCGATGGGCGTCGACCCGGCGCTGGCGCAGGCGATCGCGTTCCAGGAGTCCGGCTTCAACCACACCTCGGTCTCCCCCGCGAACGCCATCGGCACGATGCAGGTGATCCCGAGCTCCGGCGAGTGGGCCTCGCAGCTCGTGGGCCGCGACCTCAACCTGCTCGACCCCGACGACAACGTCGTGGCCGGCGTGGCGATCATCCGCCAGCTCGTCCGCACGTCGCCCGACCTGTCGACGGCCGTCGCGTCCTACTACCAGGGGGCGTCCTCGGTGAAGCGGAACGGCATGTTCAGCGACACCCGCCGGTACGTCGCGAACGTCCAGACGCACATGGCGCGCTACTGACCGCGGGCCTCCGGGGTCCGGGGCGTCCTCGCCCGTAGAATGCCGCCCGTGGGAGCCACCGTCACCGATCCGCTCGTCGGCCGCCTGGTCGACGGGCGCTACGAGGTCGTCCAGCGCATCGCGCGCGGCGGCATGGCGACGGTGTACCTCGCGGTCGACCGCCGGCTCGACCGCGACGTCGCGCTCAAGGTCATGCACCCGCACCTGGCCGAGGGCCGGGCGGGCGCCGACTTCGTCGCGCGGTTCCGGCGCGAGGCGCGCGCGGCGGCCCGGCTCACCCACCCCGGCCTGGTCGGCGTGTACGACCAGGGCCTCGACGGCGACACCTCGTACCTGACGATGGAGTACGTCGACGGCGTCAACCTGCGTCGGCACCTCTCGGAGCGCGGCTCGCTGAGCGTGGGCGAGGCGCTCGGGGTCGCCGAGCAGGTCCTCGACGCGCTCGGCGCCGCGCACCGCGCCGGCCTCGTGCACCGCGACGTCAAGCCCGAGAACGTGCTGATGGCGACGGACGGGCGGATCAAGGTCGCCGACTTCGGGCTGGCCCGGGCGGTCACCGAGGTGACGTCGACGACCACCGGCACGGTGTTCGGCACGGTCGCCTACCTGTCGCCGGAGCTGGTCGTCCGCGGCGAGAGCGACGCCCGCACCGACGTGTACGCCACTGGGGTCCTGCTCTACGAGATGCTGACGGGTGCGCAGCCGTTCACCGGCGAGACGCCCATCCAGATCGCGTTCCAGCACGTCAACAACGACGTGCCCGCCCCGTCCGACGCCGACGGGGCCTCCTGGCTCCCGGTCGAGGTCGACGAGCTGGTCGGTGCGCTGGCCGCCCGCGAGCCCGAGGACCGCCCCGCCGACGCCGGGGCCGCGCTGGCCCTGCTGCGCCGCACCCGCACCGCGCTGGACCCCGCGACGCTCGCGCGCCGGGTGGACCGCGACCCCGTCGTGTCCCTCCCCCAGGCCACCGACCCCGAGCAGGACACCGGCTCCTCCGCGGTCGGCGCGCGCGCCGCCGGCGACCCGGCCGACGAGCCCGCGGAGCCCGGCGACGCCACCACCCGGCTCGAGACGCCCGGCCGCACGGTCGCGCTGCCCATCGGCGCGGTGACCGTGTCCGGCTCCCCCGCCGCGGCGACCGCCCGGCGGCGCCGCCCATGGCGCTGGGTCGTCGCGGCGGTCCTGCTGCTCGCCGCGGTCGGCGGCGGCACCTGGTGGTACCTGGCGGTCGGCCCGGGCGCGTACACCACGGTGCCGGCGGTCTCCGGCCTCGCCGAGGACGACGCGCTGGGGGCGCTGGACGCCGCGGAGCTCGCGTCCGACGTCGTCCGCGCCTTCGACGACACCGTGCCCTCGGGCGACGTCGTCTCCGCCGACCCCGGGGACGGCGAGCGGGTCCGCAAGGACGGCACGGTCACGCTCACGGTGTCCAAGGGCGTCGACCTGGTGGCGATGCCCGCCGAGACCCTGGTCGGGACGATGCAGGCCGACGCCGAGGCCGCGCTCACCGCCGCCGGGCTCGAGACCGACTACGTGGACGGGGACCACTGGGACGACGGCGCCGCGATCGGCTCGGTGCTCTCCGTCACGGACGCGGACGGGAGAGCCGTGGAGCCGGGCCAGAGCCTCAAGCGCGGCTCGACCGTGCTGCTCACGCTGTCGGACGGCCCCGCGCCCGTCCGGGTCGTCTCGGTCGTCGGCGCCACGCTCGACGAGGCGACCGCCCAGCTCGAGGGCCTCGGGCTGGTCGTCGCCCCCGAGGAGGCGTTCAGCGACACCGTCGAGGCCGGCCGCGTCATCTCCCAGAGCCCCGAGGGCGGCGCCCAGGGCAAGCGCACGGACACCGTCACGCTCCAGGTGTCGAAGGGCCCCGAGACGGTCGCGATGCCGAACCTCACCGGCAAGCAGTACAACGAGGCGGCCGCCGCGCTGGAGGCGCTCGGGCTGAAAGCGGAGCGGCGCAACGTGCTCGGCGGCCTGTTCGGCACCGTCCGGGACCAGAGCGTCCCGGCCGAGCAGCAGGTGGCCAAGGGCACGACGATCACGCTGACGGTCGTCTAGACCCCCGCAGCGGCGAGCGAGGAGGCGCGACGTGCCCCATCCGTCCCTGGACGACCTTGTCCGGCTGCGCCGCGCGCGGGACCGGATGGACCGCGACTACACCCAGCCGCTCGACGTCCCCACGCTCGCGCGCGACGCGCTGATGTCCGCCGGCCACTTCTCCCGGTCGTTCCGCGCGGCGTACGGCGAGACGCCCTACGGGTACCTGATGACCCGGCGGATCGAGCGGGCCAAGGCCCTGCTGCGGCGCGGCGACCTCAGCGTCACCGACGTGTGCGTCGAGGTCGGCTGCACCTCCCTGGGCTCCTTCAGCGCGCGGTTCTCCGAGTTGGTGGGGATGAGCCCGTCCGCCTACCGCGCGCAGCAGCACGACGCCGGCGCGGCGGTTCCCGCGTGCGTCGCGAAGGTCCGCACCCGACCGGTCAGGAACGGAGAAGCGCCGCGCGACCCGGTCCCTCTAGCGTGACGGCCATGGACATCACGCTGCAGCAGTGCTTCATCGCCGTGCACGACCACGACCTGGCCCTGGCGTTCTACCGGGACGTGCTGGGCCTGGAGGTGCGCAACGACGTGCGGTTCGAGGGGATGCGGTGGCTGAGCGTCGGCCCGCCGAACCAGCCGGACGTCACGATCGTGCTCGAGCCGCCGCTCGCGGACCCGGGCGCGTCGGACGCCGACAAGCAGGCCATGGCCGAGCTGCTCGCCAAGGGTCTGCTGCGCGGCGTCATCTTCCAGACCGACGACGTCGACGCGACCTTCGAGCACATCCGCGCCGCCGGTGGCGAGGTGCTCCAGGAGCCCATCGACCAGCCGTACGGCGTGCGGGACTGCGCGTTCCGCGACCCGTCGGGCAACATGCTGCGGTTCAACCAGCGCGCGGCCTGACGCCCGCCCCGCACGACGACGGCCGCCGTCCCTGGCGGAAGGGGTCGGCGGCCGTCGTCGCGCGCGGGGGTCAGGAGCGCCGGAGCAGCTCCACGACCTGGAACGCGAGCTCCAGCGACTGCTGGTGGTTGAGCCGCGGGTCGACCAGCGTCTCGTACCGGCGCGCCAGCCCGGCGTCGTCGATCTCCTCGGCGCCGCCGAGCACCTCGGTGACGTCGTCCCCGGTGAGCTCGATGTGCAGGCCGCCCGGCACGGTGCCGAGCGCGCGGTGCACCTCGAAGAACCCGGCGACCTCGTCCATGACGTCGGAGAACCGGCGGGTCTTGTAGCCCGAGGCGGACGTGATGCCGTTGCCGTGCATCGGGTCGCACACCCAGGTGACCGGGCGGCCGTCGGCCGTGACCTTCTCCACCAGCGAGGGCAGCAGGTCGCGGATCTTGCCGGCGCCCATGCGGGTGATGAACGTGATCCGGCCGGCCTCGGCGCTCGGGTTGAGCTTGTCGATCAGGCGCAGCGCGTCGTCCGCGGTGGACGTCGGGCCGAGCTTGATGCCGAGCGGGTTGTGCACGCGGCTGAAGTAGTCGACGTGCGCCCCGTCGAGCTGCCGGGTGCGCTCCCCGATCCAGAGGAAGTGCGCCGAGCAGTCGTACGGCAGGCCGGTCCGCGAGTCGATGCGGGTGAGGGGCCGCTCGTAGTCGAGCAGCAGCCCCTCGTGGCTCGCGTAGAAGTCGACGGTGCGCAGGGCGTCGAAGTCGGCGCCGCACGCCGCCATGAACCGGATGGCCCTGTCGATCTCGGCGGCGATCTCCTCGTAACGGGCGTACGCCGGGTTGGCGGTGAACCCGCGGTTCCACTCGTGCACCCGCAGCAGGGACGCGAAGCCCCCGGTGGTGAACGCGCGGATCAGGTTCAGCGTCGACGCGGACGTGTGGTACGCGTCGAGCAGCCGCTCGGGGTCCGGCGTGCGGGCCTCGGGGGTGAACTCGAAGCCGTTGATGATGTCGCCCCGGAACGCGGGCAGCGTGACGCCGTCGCGGGTCTCGGAGTCCGACGACCGCGGCTTCGCGTACTGCCCGGCCATCCGGCCCATCTTGATGACGGGCAGGCTGGCGCCGTACGTGAGCACGACGGCCATCTGCAGGACCGTCATGATCTTGCCGCGGATGTTGTCCGCGGTGGCCTCGGCGAAGGTCTCGGCGCAGTCGCCGCCCTGCAGCAGGAACGCCTCGCCGCGCCCGGCGGCCGCGAGCTGGCCGCGCAGCGCGTCGGCCTCCCCCGCGAACACCAGGGGCGGCAGCCCGGCGAGCCGGTCGGTCACGCGCTGGAGCGCGTCCCGGTCCGGCCACGCCGGCTGCTGCGTCACGGGCAGGTCCCGCCAGGCCTCGAGCCCCTGCAGGACCCGCGGGTCCGCCTCGACGCTCATCAGTGCGCCGTCGCGGGCACCAGGGGCTGCCCGATGCCCTCCAGGATCGCGCCGAACCACGGCTGCGAGACGTCGAACGCCTTGCCGCCGGCGATCCGCGGGAACGCGATGGCCTTGAGGCGGTCGCCGTCCTCCTCGTCGTGGCCGATCACGCCGGACTCGCCTCGCAGCGCGCACTCGACGGCGAGGTCGGTCATCGACTTGATGAGGCGCAGGTCCTCGGCGTTCGCGGCCGCGGCGCGCGAGTAGTAGCCGGACTTCTGGACCATGACCTTCTCGGCGCCGAGCTTCTCCGCGAACTGCTTCGCGAACCACTGGCCCGGGTTGATCGTGTCGAGCTTGACGTGGCCGAACGGGTCGCGCGGCACCTCGGCGCCGGACGCCTCGAGCTGCTCGACGATCTCGTGCATGCCCGCGCCCTCGGACAGGAAGATGTTGACGTTGCCCTGGGTGTCCATGATCGCCTTGAGGCGCGCGGCCTCGGCGTCGATGTCGAGGGCGAGCTCGGGCAGGAAGACGGCGTGGACGTCCCAGCGCTCGCGCGTCAGGCCGAGGGCCGGGGCCCACTCCTGGCGGTCGAGCCACTTGCGGTACTCGGCGGCCGCGGCGGCGGTCAGCCACCCGCAGTGCCTGCCCATGACCTCGTGCACGATGAGCATGCGCGGGCCGGAGCGGTGCTCGCCGATGACGTTCGCGGCGAAGCCGGCGGCCTCCTCGGCGGCGGTCCAGGCGCCGAGCGACTGCTTGATCGGCACCACGTCGTTGTCGATCGTCTTCGGCAGGCCGACGACGGTCAGGCCGTAGTCGTTGTCCGCCAGGTACGCGGCGAGGTCCGCCGCGGTGGTGTTGGTGTCGTCGCCGCCGATGGTGTGCAGCACGTCGACGCCGTCGGCCTTGAGCTGCTCGGCCGCGACCTGCAGCGGGTCCTGGCCCTCCTGGACCAGCCCGCGCTTGACGCAGTCGGCCGCGTTGGTGAGCTTGACCCGCGAGTTGCCGATCGGCGAGCCGCCGAACCGGTGCAGCAGGTGCGCCTGCGCGCGGCCCTCGGCGTCGATCACGATCTTGTCGCCGCGCAGGAGCCCGTGGTACCCGTGCTGGTAGGCGATGATCTCGACCTCGGGGGCGATCTCGGTGTAGCGCTCGATGAGGCCACCGACGGCCGAGGACAGGCACGGAGCGAAGCCACCCGCGGTCAGGAGCGCGACGCGACGAACCGACATGAGACACACCTCTCGATAGAACAGCACAGCTGGGTCATCCCAGCCCCGGGGCCACTGAAGGGCACCCCGCGGGACCGGACCCGGGACCGAGGTCCTCGGGTCGCGCCGCGCGGTGCGCGACGGACGCGGCTCATCCTACTGAGCCGCGGACTCCTCCTCCGGCGGGACCGGAGGCTGGACATCGGGCACGGCCCGGCCGCCGGGCGCGGTCGGCTCGGGGGCCGCCGGGCCGGTCGCCGCGGGGTGCCCGGTGGCGATGCGCGCCTTCTGGGTCGCGGCGTAGATGTCCACGTACTCCTGGCCGGACAGCGCCATGAGCGCGTACATGATCTCGTCGGTCACCGAGCGCAGGATGAACCGGTCGTTCTCCATGCCCTTGTACCGGCTGAAGTCGAGCGGCTCGCCGATGACGATGCCGATGCGCCGCGGCCGCGGCAGGCGCTGGCCGAGCGGCTGCGCCTTGTCCGTGTCGACCATCGCGACGGGGATGACCGGGGCGCCCGACTCCAGGGCCATGCGCGCCACGCCGGTCTTGCCGCGGTAGAGGCGGCCGTCGGGGCTGCGGGTGCCCTCGGGGTAGATGCCGAACAGCTTGCCCTCGGCGAGCCGGTTGAGGCCGGTGCGCAGGGCCGCCTCGGAGGCCTTGCCGCCGGAGCGGTCGACCGGGATGGTGCCGACGCCGCGCATGAAGCCCGCGGTGAGCCGGCCCTTGAGCCCGCGGCCCGTGAAGTACTCGTTCTTGCCGATGAACACGATCTCGCGGTCCAGCACCAGCGGCAGGAAGAACGAGTCGACGACCGCCAGGTGGTTGCTGGCCAGGATCGCCGCGCCGCTGCTCGGCACGTGCTCCGCGCCCCGCACCCACGGGCGGAACAGCAGGTGCAGCAGCGGGCCCACCAGGACCCGCTTCATGAACCAGTAGAACAACCTGCCACCTCTCGCCCTCGTCGTGCGGGCCGTCGGGCACCCGTCGGGTGCCCGGCGCTCCTAGCCGACTCTAGAGTGCTGCCATGGCTCCGCGTCCCGACCGCCCCGACCCGTCGCCCGACGGCGCCGAGCCCGACGCCCCGCGCGCCGACCGGCCGCACGACCCGCCCGGCGCCCGCCCCACCAAGGAGCGGGGGCCCCCCACCGTCGGGGAGCCCCGCGGCGACTCGGACCCGACCGGGCCGGCGGAGCCGCCGGCGGCCGCCGCCGCAGGCCAGGACGACCCGCGGACGTCGTCCGGTCCCGCCGTAACCTACCCCGTCGCGCCGTGGGTGACCGACCGGCGCGTCGTGCGTCCCGCGCGCGAGGAGCCCGCGCCGCCCGCCGAGGCCGGTCCCCCGGACCCCGGCACGCCGCCGCTGTCCGGCCGCGACTGGGACGCAACGGACCAGATGGACGAGGCCGAGCGCCGGGTCGACGAGGCCGAGCACTTCCGGCCGCCGGACCCGGGCCCGGTGCTGGGCGGCGACCCGCTGCTCACGATGGCGTGGCTGGCGATCGCGCTCATGCCCGTGGTGTGGCTCGTCGTGCTGATCTTCTGGCGGGACGCGCCGCCCGTCGTCATGCAGGCGTCGGTGGTGACGTTCGTGCTGGGCCTGGTCGTCCTGCTCTGGCGGATGCCGCACCGGCGGGACACGGAGCACGACGACTCGGACGGCGCGGTCGTCTGACGCACCCGGACGCGCGACGGGCGCGCCGAGCGCGGGGTCTCCCCCGGCTCCGGCGCGCCCGTCGCGGACGTGCGGGTGGCCTCAGCGGCGCGCGAGGTCCGCCGCGCCCACGATGCCCGCGTCGTTGCCCATCGAGGCGAGCGCGAACGTCGCCTCCGGGCGGTGGCCGCGCGCCGACAGCTGGTCGAGGAACGCGCGGCGGGCCGGGGCCAGCAGCAGGTCGCCCGCGGCGCTGACGCCGCCGCCGATGACGACGATCGAGGGGTCCAGCAGAGCCGCGACGGACGCGGAGCCCTCGCCGATCCACCGGCCGAGCTCGGCCAGCAGCTCGACGGCCAGCGGGTCGCCCTCCTGGGCGGCCTGAGTGACGTGCGGGCCGGTCAGCGCGTCGGCGTCGCCGCCGGCGAGCTCCAGCAGCCGGGTGCCGCGGGCCGGCTCGGTGATGAGCGCGGACTGCGCGTCGCGCACCAGAGCGCTGCCGGAGGCGTACTGCTCCCAGCAGCCCTCGTGCCCGCAGCCGCAGTAGTGGCCCCCGGGGACGACGCGCATGTGGCCGACCTCGGCCGCGACGCCCCAGGCGCCGAGCACGAGCTCGCCGTTGACCACGATGGCGCCGCCGAGGCCGGTGCCGATCGTGAGCAGCAGCATGTCCTGCTCGTCCCGCGCCGCACCGAACCGGAACTCGGCCCAGCCGGCCGCGTTCGCGTCGTTCGCCACGACGATCTTGACCTCGTCGCCGAGCTCCTTGGCGACGATGTCGCGCAGCGGGTGCTCGCGCCACGGCAGGTTCGGGGTGAACAGCACGGTGGCCTGGTCGGTGCCGATGAAGCCGGGGGCGGCGAGGCCGATCGCGCCGATCTCGTACTGCTCGGCGAGCTCCTGGCAGGCCTCGATGACGCCGCGGTCGACGCTCCCGGAGTCGCGGGGGTCGGTGTCGCGACGCGTCTTCGCGATGATCCGGCCGTCCTCGTCGACCACACCGGCGGCGATCTTCGTCCCGCCGATGTCCACACCGATGGCGTGCATGCTTCCCTGCTTCCGCGTGAGATCTCTGCGTGGCGCACCCGCGAGGACCGCCGGACCGGGACGCTGCACCGGTGCCGCGGCGGCGACACTGCGCGCGTGCGCCCCCACGCTAGCGTGCTGGGCGGCCTTCTCTGCACACGCTCCCAGCGCGCGGGCGGTTCTCGCACCGGCGCACGCGCCGGCCACCCGCTCGGGGGACGTGTCGGGCGCCGCGACCGGGACGAAAGTCCCCTATGCTCCTGACACCCTTCCGACGCCTGACAACGGAGCCAGCCATGGAGGAGTTCAGCACACCCCTGCTCATCGAGGCGGGGCCGCGGGAGAACCTGCTCGACCTGCTCGCCACGCGCGTGGCCGAGACCGGCGACGGCCCGCTGATGGAGTACAAGACGCCCGGGACGACGTCCTGGCGCACGGTGAGCGCCGCGCAGTTCGACCGCCGGGTGCGCGACGTGGCGCGCGGGTTCGTCGCGCGCGGCGTCCGCCCGGGCGACCGGGTCGGCATCATGTCCCGCACCCGGTACGAGTGGACCGTGCTCGACTGGGCGCTGTGGAGCGCCGGCGCCGTCCCCGTCCCGGTCTACGAGACCTCGTCCGCCGAGCAGGTGCACTGGATCCTCACCGACGCCGCTGTGACGCTGCTGGTCGTCGAGACCGCGGAGCACGCCGCCACGGTCGCCGAGGTCCGCCCGGAGGCGCCGCTGCTGCAGGACGTGCTCGTGATCGACGGCGGCGCGGTGGACGCCCTGGCCGCCGAGGGCGCCGCGGTGCCCGACTCGGAGGTGGACCGGCTGCGCCGGCACGCCGGCCGGGACGACCTCGCGACGATCATCTACACCTCCGGGACGACCGGCCGCCCCAAGG
The DNA here is from genome assembly GCF_019091725.1 of Cellulomonas sp. GbtcB1. Classification (NCBI taxonomy): domain Bacteria; kingdom Bacillati; phylum Actinomycetota; class Actinomycetes; order Micrococcales; family Cellulomonadaceae; genus Cellulomonas; species Cellulomonas sp. GbtcB1. The sequence goes on from NZ_JAGXJG010000001.1 coordinate 177,467, forward strand.
GCGTCGAGCTGACCCACGGCAACTTCGCGGTGCTCGCCCGCAACGCCGTCGAGGGCCTGCACGAGGTGGTCGCGACCCCCGGCGCGCGGACGCTGCTGTTCATGCCGCTGGCGCACGTGTTCGCCCGGTTCGTCGAGGTGCTCTGCATGCCCGCCGGCGCCGTTCTCGGGCACACGCCGGACACCAAGCAGCTGCTGCAGGACCTGGGCGAGTTCCGGCCGACGTTCATCCTCTCGGTGCCCCGGGTGTTCGAGAAGGTCTACAACTCGGCGGAGCAGAAGGCCGCGGCCGGCGGGAAGCTGAAGATCTTCCAGTGGGCCGCGCGCACCGCGATCGCGTACTCGAAGGCGCTGGACGCCGGCGGGCCGTCCCTCGGGCTGCGGGCGCAGCGGGCCGTCGCCGACCGGCTGGTGTTCCACAAGCTGCGCGCCGCGATGGGCGGGCAGATCGAGTGGGCGATCTCCGGCGGCGCCCCGCTGGGCGAGCGGCTCGGGCACTTCTTCCGCGGCATCGGCGTCCGGGTGCTCGAGGGCTACGGCCTGACCGAGACCACCGCGCCCGCCACGGTGAACATGCCGGGCAAGACCCGCATCGGTACCGTCGGCCCGCCGCTGCCCGGCACCGCCGTCCGGATCGCCGCCGACGGCGAGGTCGAGGTCCGCGGGCACCAGGTGTTCGGGCGGTACCACGGCAACCCGGTCGCGACCGCCGAGGCGTTCGACGACGGCTGGTTCCGCACCGGCGACCTCGGGTCGCTCGACGAGGACGGGTACCTGCGGATCACCGGGCGCAAGAAGGAGATCATCGTGACCGCGGGCGGCAAGAACGTCGCCCCCGCGGTGCTCGAGGACCGGCTGCGCGCGCACCCGCTGATCAGCCAGGTGGTCGTCGTCGGCGACGGGCGGCCGTTCATCGGGGCCCTGGTGACGCTCGACGCCGAGGGGCTGCCGGGCTGGTGCGCGGCGCACGGCCTGCCGGAGCTGTCCGTGGCGGACGCCGCCGCGCACCCGGACGTGCTCGCGTCGATCGACGAGGGCGTCGAGCGGGCCAACCGCGCGGTGTCCCGGGCGGAGTCCATCCGGCGGTACCGCATCCTCGACCGGGACCTCACGATCGCGGGCGGGTACCTGACGCCGAAGCTGAGCGTCCGGCGGACGCACGTCCTCAAGGACTTCGCGACGGACGTCGAGGCGATCTACGCGGGCGACCAGGCGGGCTGAGCGGGCGGCCGGCCGGTGGGCCGGTGAGGTCGGTGAGGTCGTCACACGTGGGCGAGGTCGGCGCAGACGAGTGACGACCTCGCCGACGTGTGACGACCTCGGCGCATCGGGCGCGCGCCGAAGCGGCTGCACGGCCGGCAGCAGCGCGGGCACTTCCGCGTGCGCCGGGGCCAGGCGCCGTCAGACCCGGCCGAGGCGGGCCAGCAGGGTCGCGGACGGGAGCACGCGGGCGCCCGCGGCCTCCAGGTCGGCGCCCAGCGCCCGGTCGCTCGTCACGGCCACCACCACCCGACCCGGCGGCTCGGCGCGGACGAGGCGGCGCAGCAGGTCGTCGGCGATCTCCCCCTGGGAGAACAGCACGCGCACGCCGCGCGGGGCGGCTGGCGCCCGCCCGGAGGCCTCGGACTCCCGGCCGTCGAAGCAGCACGTCACCTCGGCGCCCGTACGGCCCGCGAGCGTCGCCAGGCGCTCGGTCAGCCGGCGACGCTGCTCGGTCAGCGGCTGGTCCGGCCAGGCCAGCTTGGACACGTTGTAGCCGTCGACCAGCAGGTGCGCGCGCGGCATCGCGAGCAGGTCGTCGAGCAGCGCGGGGTCGTCGGCGAACCGACCGCGGGACGTCGGGCGCGGGCCCGCTCCCCCGGGCGCCGGCACGGGCGGCGCGACCAGGTCGGCGGGCATGCGGCCGGCCGGCGGCAGCGCGAGCTCCTCGCGCAGCGCCGACCCGGCCTCGACGAGCGTGTCGAGCAGCAGCCGGACCCGGACCTGGGCGAGCTCCCGCAGCGCCGCGGCGTCCTCCCGGGCGACGCGCGCCAGGTCCTCGGCGCGGCGCCGGTCGTCGTCGGCCGACGCGCGCACCTTGGCGGTCTCGGCGTGCACGCGCTCGGCGGCGGCCGCGACCTCGGCGGCGTGCTCCGCGGCGCGGCGGGCCTCGGAGCGCGACCGGTCGGCGTCGGAGCGCAGCCGGCGCAGCTCGCGACGCAGCGAGACCAGCTCCGCCTCGGCGGAGTCCGCGCGCTCGGTCTCGGCGGTCAGCCGGGCGGCCAGCCGGCGGACCTCGGCCTCGGCGCGGTGGGCGCGGTGCGCGTGATCGGCGTCGGGCTGCGCCGGCTCGTCGTCGCCGGCGGGCGGCGTGCCGAGCGCCGAGAGCCGCGCCTCCCAGCCGTCGGGGCGCAGCAGCGCGGCGCCCACCGCGAGGTCGAGCCGGGCCTCGGGCACGCCGGGCGCGGGCGGGTCGGCGAGCAGGTCGGCCGCCAGGTCCGGGTGCGCGTGCGACCAGGCCCGCGCGACGCGGGCGCGGAACGCGTCGTCGCGCTCGACGGCGAGCCACAGCGGTCCGGCCCCGGCGGTCACCCGGCGTCGCGGGGCGAACCGGCGCACGGCGGCGAGCGACGCCGGGACCGCGCCCGGGTCGAGCGCCCCCAGCACCTCCGCGGCCAGCGGCAGCACCGCGGCGCGCACGGCCGCGGGCACGGCGTCGGGAGCGGGCTCGGGCATGCGCGTCACCCTACGGGTCCGCAGGTGGGGCCGGGACCGCCGGGGCGTGTCGGAGGGCGCGGCTAGCGTGCGGCGCATGGTCCACCGGTCTCCCGTCCCGCCCCGCCCCGACCTCGCGGCGCCGCAGACCGGCCGGCCCGTGCAGGTGACCCTGGACGACATCGGCACCCCGCTGCACGACGTCACGTTCGTCGTGGTCGACCTGGAGACCACCGGCGCCGCGCCCGGCGCGTCCGCCATCACCGAGGTCGGCGCGGTCAAGGTCCGGGGCGGCGAGGTGCTGGGCGAGTTCCAGACGCTCGTCGACCCGGGCGGCCCGGTGCCCGCGCAGATCCAGGTGCTCACCGGGATCACGACGGCCATGGTGATCGGCGCCCCGCGGATCGCCGAGGTGCTGCCCTCGTTCCTCGAGTTCGCCCGCGGCTCGGTCCTCGTCGCGCACAACGCGCCGTTCGACGTCGGCTTCCTCAAGGCCGCCGCCGCGGAGACCGGGCACGCGTGGCCGGGGTTCCCCGTCGTCGACACCGTCCGGCTGGCGCGCCGCGTGGTCACCCGGGACGAGGCCCCGAACCACAAGCTCAGCACCCTGGCCGGCCTGTTCCACGCGACGACGACCCCCGAGCACCGCGCGCTCGCCGACGCCCGCGCCACCGTCGACGTGCTGCACGCCCTGCTCGGCCGGCTCGCGCCGCTCGGCATCACGCACCTGGAGGACCTGGCCACCGCCGCGGACGCCGTGCCGGCCGACGTGCGGCGCAAGCGCACGCTCGCCGACGGCCTGCCCGACCTGCCCGGGGTGTACCTGTTCCGGGGGCCGAAGGACGAGGTGCTGTACGTCGGCACCTCGACGTCGCTCCGCAAGCGCGTCCGGTCGTACTTCACGGCCGCCGAGAAGCGGTCCCGGATGCGGGAGATGGTGCGCATCGCGCAGGCGGTCACGCCCGTCGTGTGCGCGACGCCGCTGGAGGCGCAGGTGCGTGAGCTCCGGCTCATCGCCGAGCACAACCCCCGGTACAACCGCCGGTCCCGCTCCCCCGAGCGGATGCCGTGGGTCCGGCTCACCGCCGAGGCGTTCCCGCGGCTGTCCGTCGTGCGCGAGGTCCGCGACGACGCCACGCACATCGGACCGTTCGCGTCGCGCGCGGCCGCGCAGTCCGCGGTCGAGGCGCTGCACGACGCGTTCGCGATCCGGCGGTGCACCGCGCGGCTGCCGCTCGTCCCGGCGCCCGGGGCCAGCGCGTGCCACCTCGCCGAGATCGGCCGCTGCCCCGCGCCGTGCGTGCGCCCGGAGGCCGCCGCGGAGTACGCGGAGACCGTCGCGGCCGTCCGGGACGCGATGCTGGCCGACCCGGCGGCGGTCGTCGGCGCCCACACCGCCCGGATCGACGCCCTCGTGGGCCGGGAGCGGTTCGAGGAGGCCGTCACGGTCCGCGACCGGCTCGCGGCGTTCCTGCGCGGCTCGGCGCGGTCCCAGCGCCTGGCGCCGCTCGCGGCGTGCGCGGAGCTGGTCGCGGCGCGGCGCACGGACTCGGGCGGCTGGGAGGTCGTGCTCGTCCGGCACGGGCGGCTCGCCGGGACGGCGCTGGTGCCGCGGGGCAGCGACCCGATGCCCGCCGTCGAGTCGCTGCGGGTGACCGGCGAGCACGTCGCGCCGCCCGTCGCGCCGGCACCCGCCGGGCACCCCGAGGAGGCCGACCTCGTGCTGGCGTGGCTCGGCCGGCCGGGCGTGCGGATCGTGAGCGTGAGCGAGCCGTGGGCCTACCCGGTGCGCTCGGCGCAGGCGCGGACCGACCCCGCCGACGCCGTCGCGGCCGGGCGGGAGGCGGCCGCCGCGCTGGGCGAGGCGGTGGACGCCGTGGCCGGGGACGGCACGGCGGCGCCGGGGTGGGCGGAGCGCGACGCCCGGTTCACGGCCGAGGCCGCCGAGGCGGGCGCGGGGTTCGGCCTGGGTGGTGCCTCCGGGCTCGGCGCGCGCCTCCCGGACCTCCGCGACCTCCCCGGGCTGGCCCGCGCGGCCGACCTGCACGCACCGCGCCGGACCGGCGCGGCGACGCACGGGCCCGAGGACCCCGCCGAGGGAGCCGCCGGCGCGGCATGATGGCGTCATGCTGACCGCCATCGTGCACATCGACACCGACGCCGACCGCATCCCCGAGGCCGCCGCCGCCATCGCCAACATCCCGGGCGTGAGCGAGGTCTACTCCGTCACGGGCGGCGTCGACCTCATCGCCATGGTGCGCGTCCGCGAGCACGAGGAGCTGGCGGACATCATCGCGGACAAGGTCAGCAAGGTGGACGGCGTCGTCCGCACGCAGACGTTCATCGCGTTCCGCACCTACTCGCAGCACGACCTCGAGCAGGCCTTCGCCCTCGGCATCGAGGACTGATCGCCCGGCGCCGCCCGGACGCCGAGCGGGTAGCGGACGCGCCGAGCGAGTAGCCGACGGATGCTCGCTCGGCGCGTCGGCTGCTCGGTCAGCGAGGGCAGCGTGGCGAGCCCCGACGCGCGAGTGTGCACTCGACGTGTCCGATAGGCACTCGCGGGCAGGCCGTCGCGGCGCGGGCAGGCCGTCGCGGCGCTGGCGGGCCGCCGCAGGCAGGCCGCCGTGCGCGGGCCGCCGCAGGCCGCCCGCGCCCTGCGCGTCAGGCCGAGGCCGCGCGCCAGCGCTCCAGGACCTCCGCCGCCGCGCCCGAGTCCACGGCCGTCGCCGCGTGCGACAGCCCCGCGCGCAGCCGCGCCACGAGGTCGCCCCCGGACGCCCCGGTCCCGGGCAGGCTGCCGTCGGCGACCAGCGCCGCCGCCGCGTTGAGCAGCACGGTCTCCCGCGACGCCACCGCCTCGCCCGCGAGCACGGCCCGCGCCACGCCCGCGTTGAACGCCGCGTCCGCGCCGCGCAGGTCCGCGACCGTCACGGGCGCGAGCCCGAGGTCGGCCACGGGGTCGAGCACGTGCTCCGTCACCACGCCGCCCTCCACGTGCCAGACGTGCGACGTCCCGGTCGGCGCGAGCTCGTCGAGCCCGTCGTCGCCGCGGAACACCAGCGCCTCGGTGCCGCGCCGCGCGAGCACGCCCGCGACGAGGCCCGCCATCCGCGCGTCGGCCACGCCGATCGCGGCGGCGGCCGGCTGCGCCGGGTTGGTGAGCGGGCCGAGGAAGTTGAACACCGTCTTGATGCCGAGGTCCCGCCGCGCGACCGCGACGTGCCGCATCGCGGGGTGGAAGGTCAGGGCGAAGCAGAACGTGATGCCGACCTCGGACGCGAGCTGCGCGACGCGCTCGGGGGTCTGGTCGAGCCGGATGCCCAGGGCCTCGAGCACGTCGGCGGACCCGGAGGACGACGACGCGGCACGGTTGCCGTGCTTGACCACGCGCACGCCCGTGCCCGCGACGACGACGGACGCCATGGTGGAGACGTTCACGGTGTGCGCCCGGTCGCCGCCGGTGCCGACGATGTCGACCGCCCGCCCCGGCACCTCGAACCGCAGGGCGTGCGCGAGCATCGTGTCGGCCAGGGCCGTCAGCTCCGCGACCGTCTCCCCCTTGGCGCGCAGCGCGGTGAGGAAGCCGGCCACGCGGGCCGGCGAGGCGGAGCCGGACATGATCTCGTCCATGGCCCAGGCGGTCTGAGCCTCGTCGAGGTCCCGGCCCTCGACGAGCGTGGTGAGCAGGTCGGACCAGGTGACCTGCTCGGTCATGCCGCGGGGGTCCGGGCGAGCAGGCCCACGACGGCGTCGTGCAGCTCGACCGGGTCGAGGGGCTGGGAGACGACGCCGTCCGCGTCGGACCAGGCGGCGAGCCACGCGTCCTGCGGCCGGCCGGTCAGCACCAGCACCGGCGGGCAGCGGAACACCTCGTCCTTGACCTGGCGCGCGAGCGCCATGCCGCCGACCTTCGCGGCCTCGCCGTCGAGCACGAGCAGGTCGTAGGTCCCGGTCTCCGCCTGCTGGAGCGCGGCCTCCGGCGTCGCGACCTCGCTCCACCGGATGTCCGGCGCGCCGCGGCCGAGCCGGCGGCCGACGCCCAGGCGCACCTGCGCGCGCGTGTCGACGTCGTCGCTGTAGAGCAGGATGCGCGGGCCCTCGGCGGGCGCGGCGGGGGTGGCGTCAGCGGCCATGGTGGTCCTTCGCTCGTGCGGGGGGACGTGTCGCGCGCGTCCCTGCCCTGCATCTTGGCACGACGGCCGACACGCCGGTCGCGACGCTCCGACCTGCCCACGAACGCGCGGAACGAGGTGACGATGTGACAGAAACCTCGGCGACGTACGGGGACTAAGGACCCACGCACAGCCGTCATAAGCCATACTGACAGGCGTGACGACCGCAACGGCTGCCCCCGCCTCCGCTCCCCACGTGAGCGTCAACCGACCGAACCCCGTGTCGGTCGGGACGATCGTGTGGCTGGCCTCGGAGCTCATGTTCTTCGCGGGCCTGTTCGCCATGTACTTCACCCTCCGCGCGACGGTGCCGGAGGAGTGGGCGCTCCAGACGGAGAAGCTCAACGTCACGTTCGCGGCGATCAACACGACGGTGCTGCTGCTGTCGTCGGTGACCTGCCAGATGGGCGTCTGGGCCGCCGAGCGGTTCCAGCCGGTCCGCTCCGGCTCGCTGCTCAACGTGCGCGGCTGGGGCATGAACGAGTGGATGACGCTCACCTACATCATGGGCGCCTTCTTCATCGGCGGGCAGGTCTTCGAGTACGCCGAGCTCGTGCACGAGGGCCTCACCATCTCCTCCAGCCCGTACGGCTCGGTGTTCTACCTGACCACCGGCTTCCACGGTCTGCACGTGGTCGGCGGCCTCATCGCCTTCCTGTTCCTGCTGGGCCGCTCCTTCACCTCGAAGCGGTTCGGCCACCACGAGGCGACCACCGCCATCGTGACCTCGTACTACTGGCACTTCGTCGACGTGGTGTGGATCGCGCTGTTCGCGACCATCTACCTCATCAAGTGACCAGCCCGCACCACCCGCAGTCCCCCCGTAGAGCCCCCCGCACGCCCGAGACGAGGATCCATCCGTGAAGGCACTCGCCGCCCGCAGGCACCACCGGTCAGCGCCGGTCGTGCTGCTCCTGCTGGCGCTGCTGCTGACCGGAGCGGTGTACGCGATCGCCCAGCCCGCCAGCGCCGACGCGGCGCAGGCTGCGGCCAGCGAGAGCGACGTCGCCGCCGGTCAGAAGCTGTTCCAGGCCAACTGCGCCACCTGCCACGGCGTCTCCGCCGAGGGCCGGGAGGCCGTCGACGGCGGCGCCGGCGGCCCGTCCCTCATCGGCGTGGGTGCCGCCGCGGTCGACTTCCAGGTCGGCACCGGTCGCATGCCCGCGCAGATGAACGGCGCGCAGATCCAGGCCAAGCCCGTCCAGTTCGACGACGAGCAGATCGCGCAGCTCGCGGCGTACGTCGCGTCCCTGGGCGCCGGCCCGGCGATCCCGTCGGAGGAGCAGGTCGACCCGAGCAAGGGCGACGCCGCCAACGGCATGGCCCTGTTCCGAACGAACTGCGCCATGTGCCACAACGCGGTCGGCGCCGGTGGCGCGCTGTCGCAGGGCAAGTGGGCGCCCGCGCTCACCGAGACGTCCCCCACGCACATCTACGAGGCGATGCTGACCGGCCCGCAGTCGATGCCGGTGTTCAACGACGCCAACATCACCCCGGACGAGAAGCGCGACATCATCGCCTACCTCGACGAGCAGCGCGACGGGTCGCCCGGCGGCCTGACCCTCGGTTCGCTTGGCCCGGTCGGCGAGGGCCTGTGGGCCTGGGTCATCGGCATCGGCCTGCTGATCGGCGCCTCGGTCTGGATCGGAGCCAAGTCCTCGTGAGCACGCACCACGACCCGTCCACGGACGTCACGACCCGCGGCGACGGCCCGCTCCCCGAGCGGTTCGACGACCCGGGCCTGCACGAGCACCGCGCGCGTGTGGGCGACACCGACCCGAAGGCGCAGAAGCGCGCCGAGCGGCAGGTCGTCGTCCTCTTCACGATCTCGATCCTCGGCACCATCGGCGCGATCGTCGCGTACGCGCTGGTGCCCCCGGGCGAGACCGTCGGCACCATGCGGCTGTCGAACCTCCTGCTCGGCCTGGGCCTGTTCCTCGGCCTGGCCGGCATCGGCCTCGCCGCCGTGCACTGGGCCAAGGCGCTCATGAACGACCACGAGCGCGCCGAGGACCGCCACCCCACCGCGTCGTCGGAGTCCGTCCGCGTCAAGGCCGTCGAGGCCCTGCGCGAGGGCGCCAAGGACTCGTCCATCGGCCGCCGCGGCGTGCTGAAGGGCGCGATGGTCACCTCCCTGGCGCTGTTCCCGCTGGCGATCGCCGTGCCGCTGGTCGGCAACCTCGGCGGCGGCTGGGACGTCTCGCAGTCCAAGCGGACGATGTGGCGCCGCGGCACCCGCCTGACGATCGACCCGTCCGGCCGCCCGATCAAGGCGTCCGACGTCACCATCGGCTCGGCCTTCCACGTGATCCCCGAGGGCCTCGAGGACGCCGAGCACCCGCTGAACGAGAAGGCCAAGGCCGTCGTGCTGATGGTCCGCATGGACCCGCGCGACATCAAGTCCGAGCAGGGCGAGGGCTGGAGCTACGACGGCATCCTGGCCTTCTCCAAGATCTGCACCCACGTCGGGTGCCCCGTCGCCCTCTACGAGCAGCAGACGCACCACATCCTGTGCCCGTGCCACCAGTCGACCTTCGACGCCGCCGACGGCGCCAAGGTGGTCTTCGGCCCCGCGCACCGCCCGCTGCCCCAGCTGCCGATCACCGTGGACGACGAGGGCTACCTCGTCGCGCAGAGCGGTTTCGACTCCCCCATCGGCCCGTCCTTCTGGGAGCGCCTCACGTGAGCACCGTCGACTCTCCCCCGGCACCGCCGACGCGCACCACGCGCGCCGCCGCGGCGACCGCGGACTACCTGGACCAGCGCACCGGCGTCGGCAACGCCGTCAAGGAGTTCGCGCGCAAGATCTTCCCCGACCACTGGTCGTTCCTCCTGGGTGAGATCGCGCTCTACTCCTTCGTGGTGCTGCTCATCTCGGGCACCTTCCTCACGATGTTCTTCGTGCCCTCCATGACCGAGGTGCACTACCACGGCCCCTGGGCCGCGATGGACGGCGTGCAGATGTCCGAGGCGTTCGCCTCGACGCTGCGCCTGTCGTTCGAGGTCCGCGGCGGCCTGCTCATGCGGCAGATCCACCACTGGGCCGCGCTGATCTTCATGGCGTCGATCGTGACGCACATGATGCGCGTGTTCTTCACCGGCGCCTTCCGCAAGCCGCGCGAGCTCAACTGGCTCGTCGGCTTCACGCTGATGATCCTCGGCCTGCTGGCCGGCTTCTCCGGCTACTCGCTCCCCGACGACGTGCTGTCCGGCAACGGCCTGCGCATCGCGGACGGCGTGGCCCGCGCGATCCCGATCCTCGGCTCGTACATCTCGTTCGCGCTGTTCGGCGGCGAGTTCCCGGGCACGGAGCTGATCCCCCGCCTGTTCACGGTGCACATCCTGCTGATCCCGGCGCTGATCCTCGCGCTGATCGGTCTGCACCTGCTCATGGTCGTGCTGCACAAGCACACCCAGTACCCGGGCTCGGGCCGCACCGACAAGAACGTCGTCGGCTACCCGCTGTTCCCCGTGTACGTGGCCAAGGCCGGCGGCTTCTTCTTCGTGGTGTTCGCGGTCATCGCCCTCATGGCGGCGACCCTGACGATCAACCCGGTGTGGAACTACGGCCCGTTCGACCCGGGCGTCGTGTCCGCGGGCGCGCAGCCCGACTGGTACATGCTGTTCCTGGAGGGCGGCCTGCGCCTCATGCCGGGCTGGGAGTTCGTCATCGGCCAGTACACGGTCTCGATGAACATCCTCGTCCCCGGCGTGGTCATCCCCGGCCTGCTGTTCACGGTCCTGGCGCTGTGGCCGTTCCTCGAGGCGTTCGCCACCGGCGACAAGCGCGAGCACCACGTGCTCGACCGCCCGCGCAACGCCCCGTTCCGCACCGCGTTCGGCGTCGCCTTCCTGACGGCCTTCATGATCCTGGTGCTCGCCGGGTCGAACGACCTCATCGCGACGCACTTCCACCTGTCGATCAACGACATCACGTGGACGTTCCGGGTGCTGTTCTTCGTGGCCCCGCCGCTGGCGTTCTGGATCACGAAGCGCATCTGCCTGGCGCTGCAGCGCAAGGACCGCGAGCTGGTCCTGCACGGCCACGAGACCGGCCGCATCGTCCGGTTCGCGTCCGGCGAGTACATCGAGGTGCACAAGCCCCTCGACGCCCACGAGCGCTGGCTCCGCGTGCAGCACGAGCCCCGTCGCCCGCTCGAGATCGAGCCGGCCGAGGACTCGCGCGGCGTGCGACGCAAGGGCTACCGGGTCGACGCCGCACGGCGCCGGCTGTCGAAGCTCTTCTACGAGGACCGGGTCGAGCCCGTCACCCCGGCGGAGCTCGCCGCGGCCCAGTCGCACGGCGGCCACGACGCCCTGCCGCTCGCGCACGACGAGCAGCGCGAGGAGCTGACCGCCGGCGCGTCCGGCAGCCGGCACCTCGCCCCCGAGCCCGAGGACACCGAGGGCACGCAGCGCCACTGAAACAGGCGCTGACCTGGGGAATCATCCCGCGCGCCCGGTCGTTGCACCGGGTGGGCGAGGCGATCGACAGGACGACCCCGCCCGGGTCGCACCGGCTCACCGCCGGAGCGACCCGGGCGTCGTCGTCCCCGGGGTCGCCGGACCCGACGTACACCGAGCCGGACCTCCGGCTCGGGAGGCCGGGGACCACCCGGTCGTGGTACGACAGAGGAGGTGCGCGCGCCCGACGGCGGGGCGCACCGACTGCGACGACTCCGCCGCGGCGAACCGACGCCGCGGCCCGAGCAGGAGAGGCACTGATGGCTGACTACACCCTTCCGGACCTGCCCTACGACTACGCGGCGCTCGAGCCGCACATCTCCGGCCGCATCATGGAGCTGCACCACGACAAGCACCACGCGACGTACGTGGCCGGCGCCAACACGACGCTGGAGAAGCTGGCGGGGGCCCGGGAGTCGGGCGACTTCGCCGCCGTGGCCGGCCTGGAGAAGACCCTGGCCTTCAACCTCGGCGGCCACGTGAACCACTCGGTGTTCTGGGAGAACCTCTCCCCCGACGGCGGCGACAAGCCGGTCGGCGAGCTGGCCGCGGCGATCGACGAGTTCTTCGGCTCGTTCGACAAGTTCCAGGCGCACTTCACCGCGAACGCGACGACCATCATGGGCTCGGGCTGGTCGATCCTGGCCTGGGACTCCATCGGCCAGAAGCTCGTCATCGTGCAGCTGTACGACCAGCAGGGCAACATCCCGCTGGGCATCGTGCCGATCGTCGTGCTCGACATGTGGGAGCACGCGTTCTACCTCGACTACGTCAACGTCAAGGCGGACTACGTCAAGGCGTGGTGGAACATCGTGAACTGGGCGGACGCCGGCGAGCGGTTCGCCCGCGCGCGCACGCAGACGTCGGGCCTGATCGTCCCGTCGCTCTGAGCGCCCTCTGACGGCTGCGCGAGGCCGGTCCGCCCTTCCGGGGCGGGCCGGCCTCTCTCGTGCCCGCAGCGGGCAGCCGGCAGGCACGAGCGGGGTCGCCGTCGGCGCCCTTCTCGCCCGCGCGCCGCCCCACCCAGACGTCGAGTGCCTATCCGACACGTCGAGTGGCTATCCCGTGGGTAGGCACTCGACGTGTCGGATAGGCACTCGCGGGGATGGGGGGCGCGCCGGGGGGCCGGGAACGGGGCTCCCGGGGCCGCGAGGGGGGTGCGCGCAAGCCGGAGTCTGCGGGCGACGAGCGCGAGCCGGGGGCGGCGCGGGGGCAACGCGCGAGCCAGGGGCAGCGCCGGGGCAGCGCGGGACCCGCGCGATCCGGCCGGCAACGGCGACGGGCCGGGCACCCCGTGGGGTGCCCGGCCCGTCGTGCCGTGCGGTGCGATGCGTCAGTGCGCGTGCTGGCCGCGGGAGAACTCGAAGATCCACCCGACGAGGCCGATGATGCCCAGCGCGCCGCCGATGTACAGCAGCCACCAGCCGATCGCCATGCCGAGGAAGACGAGCGCGCCGGCGAACGCGATCGTGATGGGCCACCAGCTCCACGGGCTGAACACGCCCTGGTCGCCGGCGCCCTCCGCGATGAGCGCCTCCGGGTCGTCCTCCGGGCGGGCGTCGATCCGGCGGGAGAGCAGCAGCAGGTAGCCGCCGATCATGCCCACCAGGCCGCCGACCAGCGGGATGCCGACGGTGCCGACGGGCTCGCCGCCGCTCCACCAGGCGTAGATCAGGCCGATCGGGATGAAGAACAGGATCCCGCCCAGGAAGAGGTAGGGCTCCACCTTCATGGCGTGCCGCGGCCGCTCGCCGCCGGACACGGACGGCTTCGCGCCGCCGAACTCGTCGAGCCTGCTCACTTGTCCCGGCCCTCCTCGTCGTCGGTGCTGCGCGGACGGTCGTCCACGATGGTCGCGCTGGACTGCTCCTCCTGGCCGCCGCCGTGGTCGGCGCGGTCGCGGGCGACGCTCTGCTCGCCCGTGCGCTCGGCCTCCCAGTCGAAGAACCCGGGCTCGGGCTCGACGTGGTCCATGGCCGCCACCTCGGGGTGGTGCAGGTCGAACGCGGGGCGCTCGGACCGGATGCGCGGCAGCGACGTGAAGTTGTGCCGCGGCGGCGGGCAGGACGTGGCCCACTCGAGCGACTGGCCGTAGCCCCACGGGTCGTCCACGGTGACCTTCGGCGCCCGGCGCCAGGTGATGTAGACGTTCCACAGGAACGGCAGCGTCGAGATCGCGAGGATCATCGAGCCGATGGTCGAGAGCTGGTTCATCCAGGTGAACCCGTCCTCGGGCGAGTAGTCCGCGTACCGGCGCGGCATGCCGACCACGCCCAGCCAGTGCTGGATGAGGAACGTCATGTGGAAGCCGATGAACAGCAGCCAGAAGTGCACCTTGCCCAGGCGCTCGTTCAGCATGCGGCCGGTGAACTTCGGCCACCAGTAGTACATGCCGCCGAACATCATGAACACGACGGTGCCGAACACCACGTAGTGGAAGTGCGCGACGACGAAGTACGTGTCCGAGACCTGGAAGTCGAGCGCCGGGCTGGACAGGATGATGCCCGTCAGACCGCCGAACAGGAAGGTCGTCAGGAAGCCGATCGTCCAGAGCATCGGCGTCTCGAACGTGAGCTTGCCGCGCCACATCGTGCCGATCCAGTTGAAGAACTTCACGCCTGTCGGCACCGCGATGAGCATCGTCATCAGCGCGAAGAACGGCAGCAGGACCGCGCCGGTCACGTACATGTGGTGCGCCCACACGGTGACGGACAGGGCCGCGATCGCGATCGTCGCGTAGACGAGGCCCTTGTAGCCGAACACCGGCTTGCGGCTGAACACCGGGAGGATCTCGGTCGCGATGCCGAAGAACGGCAGGGCGATGATGTAGACCTCGGGGTGCCCGAAGAACCAGAACAGGTGCTGCCAGAGGATGGCGCCGCCGTTCTCGGGGTTGAAGACCTGCGCGCCGAGGCGGCGGTCGGCACCCAGCGCGAACAGCGCGGCGGCCAGCGGCGGGAACGCCATCAGCACCAGCAGGCTCGTGACGAGCGTGTTCCAGGTGAAGATCGGCATCCGGAACATGGTCATGCCCGGCGCGCGCATCGTGACGATCGTGGTGATGAAGTTGACCGCACCGAGGATCGTGCCGAAGCCGGTCAGCGCGAGGCCGAACACCCACAGGTCGCCGCCGGCGCCCGGCGAGTAGACCGAGTTCGACAGCGGCGCGTACGCGAACCAGCCGAACGACGCCGCGCCCTGCGGGGTCAGGAACCCGCCCGCCGCGATCAGGCCGCCGAACAGGTACAGCCAGTACGAGAACGCGTTGAGCCGCGGGAACGCGACGTCGGGGGCGCCGATCTGCAGCGGCATGATGATGTTCGCGAAGGCCGCGAACAGCGGCGTCGCGAACAGCAGCAGCATGATCGTGCCGTGCATCGTGAAGAGCTGGTTGTACTGCTCCTTGCTCTGCACGATCTGGATGCCGGGCTCGAACAGCTCGGCGCGGATCAGCAGCGCCATGATGCCGCCGATCGCGAACCACACGAACGCGGTGATCAGGTACATGTAGCCGATCGTCTTGTGGTCGGTCGACGTGACCCACTTGACGATCGTGCGGCCCAGGGTCTGGCGGCGGGGGGCGAGCCCCGGCACGGCCTCGACGGTGGCGGCCATCAGTTCTCCTCGGGAGTGTCGGAGGAGTCGGAGCGGACGTCCTGCAGGCGGCTGTAGTCGAGCCCGAGCTGGCCGTCCTGGCCGGCGTCCCGCAGCTCGTCGATGTGCGCGTCGTACTCCTCGCGCGACACGACCTTCACGTTGAACAGCATCGACGAGTGCTCCTCGCCGCAGAGCTCGGCGCACTTGCCGACGTACTCGCCCTCGACCTGCGGGACGACCTGGAACGTGTTGGTGCGTCCCGGGATCATGTCCTGCTTGTAGAGGAAGGCGGGCACCCAGAACGAGTGGATGACGTCGCGGGAGTCGAGCACGAACTCGACCCGCTCGCCGACCGGCAGGTACAGCGTCGGCTGGTCCGCGAGGACGCCGGTCGCGCCGACCTCCTGCGCGTGCTGGCCGGTGTCGTACACGTCGTCGTCGACGTAGTTGAAGTCCCAGCTCCACTGCTTGCCGATCACCTGGACGGTGACGTCCGGCTCGGCGGAGGTGTCCTGGATCTCGGTCATGTCGCGCGCCGTGTAGTAGAACAGCACGCCGACCATGATGATCGGCAGGATCACGTACATGATCTCGA
Organism: Cellulomonas sp. GbtcB1; assembly: GCF_019091725.1. Taxonomy (NCBI): domain Bacteria; kingdom Bacillati; phylum Actinomycetota; class Actinomycetes; order Micrococcales; family Cellulomonadaceae; genus Cellulomonas; species Cellulomonas sp. GbtcB1. The sequence goes on from NZ_JAGXJG010000001.1 coordinate 192,991, forward strand.
GCGGCACGTGGTACCGCAGCTGCACGGGGAGCTGGTCGTCGTCCTTGCGCTTCCGGTACACCGTGACGCACCAGAGGATCAGGCCCCAGACCAGGATGCCGACCAGCAGGGCGGCCACCCAGGAGCCGACCCAGAGGTTCGTGATCCGTCCGGTCTGGTTCGTGATCTCGTTGTCGGAGTCGCCGGGCAGCCAGCCTCGCTGGGCCTCGGGCGAGCATCCGGCGAGCGCCAGGGCGACGGTCGTCGCGGCGCCCGCGACGGCCAGTCGGGTCCGCCAGGGGCGGCGGGGGGTCTGCGAGCGCACCGGGGGCCTTCCACGTCGGTCCCCGTCGCGCACGACACCGCACCGTGCGTCGCCCGACAGGGAAGTCACCTAGGACCTATGTCCTCGATCCCGTGCAGCGTAGCGCGCTGGTCGGCCTGTCGTTGCCTCAGAACCGCCCGCGGGCGCCACTTTGTGACGCAGTGTCATCTGGATCACGTCCCTGACCGGCCTGTGCGTCGCCTGCGCATCCGTCGCCCCGGCCGGGCGTGCCGCACCGGCCGGTAGCGTGCCCGGGTGACCGACTCCCCCGCCGCCGCCCGTCGCGTCGTCCTGGACGCCGGCGGCCGTGCGCCCGTGCTGCCCGCCGCGCGCGAGGCGTTCCTCGCCGCGCTCGACGAGGGCTGGTCGGACCCGCGCCGGCTGCACACCGAGGGGCGGCGCGCCCGCGCCCTCCTCGACGGGGCGCGGGAGGCGGTGGCTGCGCTCGTGGGCGCCCGCACCGAGGAGGTCGACCTCGCGCCGTCGCACACCGCCGCGCTGCACGGCGCGGTGCTGACGGTGGCGCGGGGACGGCGGCGGACCGGGACGTCGGTGGTCGCCTCGGCGGTCGAGCGCCGGGCCGTGCTGGACGCGGCCGAGGCGGCGGGGTCCCTCGTCGAGGCCCGGGTCGACCGGCACGGGCGCCTCGACCTCGCCGCGTTCGCCGACGCCGTCGCGCGCCCGGGCGTGGCGCTGGCGGCGGTGCAGCACGCGAACGGCGAGGTGGGCACGCTCCAGCCGGTCGCCGGGGCCCACGACGCCGCGCGCGCCGCCGGGGTACCGCTGCTCGTCGACGCCGGCTCCTCGTTCGGGCACGTCCCCGTGGGCCCGGAGTGGGACCTCCTGACCCTCGACCCCGGCGACGTCGGCGCCCTGCCCGGCGTGGCGGTGCTCGCGACCCGCGCCGGGGTGCGCCGCTCCCCCGTGCCGCCCGCCGGGTCCGGCGACGAGGACCGCTGGTTCCCGGGCGGCGTGTCCGTGCCCGCCGCGCTGGCGGCCGCCGTCGCGCTGCAGGCGGCCGCGGCCCGGGTCGCCGCCGGGCCCGACCCGCGGCACGCCCTGGTCGAGCGGCTCCGTGCCCGGGTGGCCGCGGAGGTGCCGGAGGTCGACGTCGCCGGGCCCGCCGAGGGCCGGCTGCCGCACGTCCTGACCTTCTCCTGCCTCTACGTCGACGGCGAGGCAGTGGTCACGGCGCTCGACCGGGCCGGGTTCGCGGTCGCCTCGGGATCGGCGTGCACGTCCGCCACGGAGGCGCCCAGCCATGTCCTCGCGGCGATGGGCGCGCTGACCCAGGGGAACGTGCGGCTGTCGCTGCCCGTCGGCACCACCGAGGCGGACGTGGACCGGTTCTGCGCGGCGCTGCCGGGCGTCGTGGCGGCGATCCGCCGCGACGCGGGGCTGACCGACCTCTGACCGCGTCGCCCCAGCGGCCCCGGGACGCACGAGGGCCCCGGACCGTGCGGTCCGGGGCCCTCGGGGCGTCAGGCGGTGCGGCTCAGCTGAAGGAGCCGCCGCACGCGCAGGACGAGCCCGCGTTCGGGTTGTCGATCGTGAAGCCCTGCTTCTCGATCGTGTCCGCGAAGTCGATGGTCGCGCCCTCGAGGTACGGCACGCTCATCCGGTCCACGACGACCTCGACGCCGTCGAAGTCGCGCAGCGCGTCGCCGTCGAGCACGCGCTCGTCGAAGTAGAGCTGGTAGATCAGGCCCGAGCAGCCGCCCGGCTGGACCGCGATGCGCAGGCGCAGGTCGTCGCGCCCCTCCTGCTCGAGCAGGCTGCGGACCTTCTCGGCCGCGACGTCGGTGAGGTCGACGCCGTGCGTCGCGGTCTCGGTGGTCTCGCTCATTGCTGTCTCCTGACGGTGTCTCGGATCGGTCGCGGGCGCGCGCGGGGCGCGTGCCGCGGGACGGTCACGTCGAGCACAACCGCACTCCCGCGTGATCTGTTCCCCAATGTACGCCCGCGCACCCGCCGCGCCGCGGGACGCGCACAGGACCTGCACGCCGCGCGGCCGGTGGCGCGGGTCAGCGCGACCAGGTGCGCGCGATCCGCGGGACCCGCGCCCGCAGCGCAGCCGACGGGTCCCGGCGCCACGCGTCCTCGTCCCCCGGGGCCTCGACGACGCCGAACCCCGCCGCCAGGCCGGCGGCGCCCCAGTCGCGGCGGCCGGTGCGCAGGTGCGCCGCGACCGCGATCGCGGGCACCCCGAGCGGCAGCGCGGCGTGCGCGGCGACCCCGACGACGCCGTGCTCCAGCGCGGTGGCGTCGAGGACGGACGTGCCGGTCAGCACCAGGTCCACCTCGGCGGCCCGGCCCGGGAGGTCGACGGCGTCGGCGACCCAGGACGCGCCGTCCACGAGCCGCGCACCGAGCAGCCCGAGCGCGAACGCCGCACCCCCGCCCGCGCCCGACCCCGGGACGAGCGCGGCGCGCGACCCCGGTGCCCGCGCACCGGACCCCGCCGGGGCGCCCCCGACGCCCCCGCCCAGCAGGTCGCGCCGCCCGCCGTCGCCGGCCAGCGCCGCGGCCTCCCCGGCCGCCCGCACGAACCCGGCGACCGCCCGCTCGACGTCCTGCGCCGCGTCCGCGTCCACCCGCCCCGCCTCGGCCAGGTCCGCCGATACCCCGCCGAGCCCGAGCAGCGGGAGGTCGTGCGCGTGCAGCGCCACCATGTCGCGGCCCCGCAGCGCCTCGCGGAGCGCACCGACCTCGCTCAGGTCCGCGGCGGCCAGCCCGGCCGCCCCGTCCAGCCCGCGCGCGGCCGCCGCCGGTGCGGCCCCGAGCGTCGCCAGCAGGCCCGCGCCCGCGTCGTGCGCGACGGTCCGCCGCCCGCCCAGGCCGACGACGACCCGCCCGGCGCCGGTGTCGAGCGCCGCCGCCAGCAGCGTGCCCAGCCCGGCCGAGGTCGTCGCCCCCGGCGGGACCGCTCCCGGGTCACCGGCGCCCAGCGCCAGCGCGCCGTCGACGTACGCGGTCCGCCCGCCGCCCGGCTCCGCGACGACGAGCACCGCGCCCGGCACGACCGCGCCGTGCGCGTCCGTCGTCGTGACCGGCAGCAGCTCGCCGCCGCGCGCCGCCCGGACCGCGTCGACCAGGCCCGCGCCGCCGTCGGACAGCGGGAGCGGGATCAGGGTGTCGCCGGGCGCGGCCTCGAGCCAGCCGGCGGTCAGCGCGGCCACCGCCTCGTCGGCCGTCAGGGCGGGCCACGGGTCCGCGCCCGCCGCGACGGACGGGCCCGCGACGCCGCGCACCGCGGAGGCGGCGGGCCCGGGGCCGTCGCCCGGGCGCGCGTCGAACCGGCCGGGGGCGACGAGCACGTGCACGGCGCGATCCTCGCACGCCGGCGCCCTCCCCCACCGGCGCCGGTCCTGGTCAGCGCCCCGGACCGCTGTGGGATGATGCCGCGCGTGACTCTCCTCGCCCCCGGGACCACGTTCGCCGAGCCCGCGTCCTCCGCGCTGCTGCTGCTCGGCCAGGGCCGCGACCTCGCGTCGGAGCGCGGCGTCGAGTGCGTCGGCGGCCTGCCCGCCGCCTCCGACCCCGACCTGGTGGAGCGCGCCCGCGCCGCTCGCGCCGCGCTCGGCGACCGGGCGTTCGTGCTCGGCCACCACTACCAGCGCGACGAGGTCATCGACTTCGCCGACGTCACCGGCGACTCGTTCAAGCTCGCCCGCGAGGCGGCCGCGCGGCCCGACGCCGAGTTCATCCTGTTCTGCGGCGTGCACTTCATGGCGGAGTCGGCCGACATCCTCACGTCCGACGCCCAGCAGGTCGTGCTGCCCGACATGGCGGCCGGCTGCTCGATGGCCGACATGGCCGCGATCGACCAGGTCGAGGACGCCTGGGACGTGCTGGTCGAGGCCGGCGTCGCGCAGGACACCGTCCCCGTGACCTACATGAACTCGACCGCAGCCATCAAGGCGTTCACCGGCCGGCACGGCGGCACCGTCTGCACGTCCTCGAACGCGCACGTCGCGCTGCGCTGGGCGTTCGACCAGGTCGGCGGCGTCGACGGCACCGGCAAGGTGCTGTTCATGCCGGACCAGCACCTGGGCCGGAACACCGCGGTGCTGGAGCTCGGCATCCCGCTGGAGCAGTGCGTGGTGTTCGACCCGCGCAAACCGCACGGCGGCCTCACCACCCAGGAGCTCCGCGACGCGCGGATGATCCTGTGGCGCGGGCACTGCTCGGTGCACGGCCGGTTCAGCGCGCAGAACCTCGTCGACGTCCGCGCGGCCGTCCCCGACGTGACCGTGCTGGTGCACCCGGAGTGCAAGCACGAGGTCGTCACGGGCGCCGACCTCGTCGGGTCGACGGAGTACATCATCAAGGCCCTCGACGCCGCCCCCGCCGGGTCCGCCTGGGCGATCGGCACCGAGCTCAACCTGGTCCGCCGGCTCGCGAAGGCGCACCCCGACAAGCAGATCTCGTACCTCGACTCGACGGTGTGCTTCTGCTCGACCATGAACCGCATCGACCTCCCGCACCTGGTGTGGGCGATGGAGTCGCTGGTCGCCGGCCGGGTGCCGAACCGGATCGTCGTGGACGCGGACGACGCGCACTGGGCGCGGGTCGCGCTCGACCAGATGCTGGCCCTGCCGGGGTACTGAGACCCTGGGGCGGTACGCCACCGCCGTCGGGAGGGGACGCTCGTGAGCACCGGGAACCCGTTGCGGATCGGCATCGTCGTGTTCGACGACGCCGAGGAGCTGGACGTGGTCGGGCCGTTCGACGTCCTGGCCTCGTGGGCGGCGCACTCCGCGCTGCGCCCCGAGGTCGTCACGTTCTCGGCGGACGGCTCCGGCGTGCGGTGCGCCAAGGGGCTGCGGCTGGTGCCGGACGCCGCGCGCGACGACGTCGGCCCGCTGCACGTCCTGGTGCACCCCGGCGGCCGCGGCACCCGCGCGCTGGCCCGCGACCCGGAGCACCTGGCGTGGGTCCGCGACCTGCGCCGGGAGACCGCCCTGATGACGTCCGTGTGCACCGGCGCGCTGGTCTACGCCGCGGCGGGCCTGCTGGCCGGGCGGCCGGCGACCACGCACTGGGCAGCGGTCGACGAGCTGGCGGAGCTCGACCCGAGCGTGCTGGTCGACACCGAGGCGCGGTTCGTCGACGACGGCGACGTCGTGACGAGCGCGGGCGTGTCGGCCGGGATCGACATGGCGCTGCACCTGGTGGCGCGGCTGGAGTCGCCGGAGGCCGCGCGGGCGGTGCGCCGGGGCATCCAGTACGACCCGGCCCCGCCGGTCTGAGCCGGGGTCCCGGCGCCGCGCGACCCGGGAGTGGAAACGGGTGGAGCGTTCTGCCCGACACGCACCGGCGTGTCGGGCAGAACGCTCCACTCGAGGGGTCGGGCCCCGCGGGTCAGACCGCCAGGCGCGTCAGCAGCAGGGCCTCGGCCAGCACCACGCGCTCCAGCTCGCCGAGGTGCACCGACTCGTTGGCGCCGTGGGCGCGCGAGTCCGGGTCCTCCACGCCGGTCACCAGGATCGCCGCGTCCGGGTACACCTCGAGCAGGTCGGCGATGAACGGGATCGACCCGCCGATGCCGATGTCGACCGGGTCGGTGCCCCACGCGTCGGCGAACGCGGCGCGCGCGGCCTGCATCGCGGCCGAGTCGGCGGGCGCCTGGAACGGCTTGCCGAGCTCGCCGTCCCGGACGGTCACGCGGGCGCCGAACGGGGCGTGGCCCTCGAGGTGGGCGCGCAGGGCGGCCAGCGCGGCGGCCGGGTCCTGGCCGGGCGCGATCCGCATCGACAGCTTGGCGGTGGCCCTCGGGGCGATCGTGTTCGACGCCGTGGCGACGCGCGGGGCGTCGAGGCCGATCACGGCGATCGTGGGGCGAGTCCACAGCCGCGCGGTGAGCGGGCCGGTGCCGGCGAGCCTCACGCCGTCGAGCACGCTCGCGTCGGCGCGGAACGCGGCCTCGTCGTAGTCGACGGTCGGGTCGGCGGCCGACACCAGGCCCTCGACCGCGACGTCGCCGGCGTCGTCGTGCAGCGTGGCGATGAGCCGGGACAGCAGGGTCACGGCGTCGAGCACCGGGCCGCCGAACATGCCGGAGTGCACCGCGTGGTCGAGCACGGCGACCTCGACCTCGAGGTCGACCAGCCCGCGCAGCGACGTGGTGAGGCCGGGGACGCCGATCTTCCAGTTCGACGAGTCGGCGACGACGATGACGTCCGCGCGCAGCAGGTCGGAGTACGTGTGCAGGAACCGGGTGAAGGACGGCGAGCCGACCTCCTCCTCGCCCTCGACGAACACCGTGACGCCGACGCCCAGCTCGTCGCCGAGCACGCGCAGCGCGCCGAGGTGCGCCACGACGCCGGCCTTGTCGTCCGCCGCGCCGCGGCCGAACAGCCGGCCGTCGCGCTCGGTCGGCTCGAACGGCTCGGTGTCCCAGTCTTCGCGGGCACCCGGGGGCTGCACGTCGTGGTGGGCGTACAGCAGGACGGTGGGCGCGCCGGCCGGGGCGGGGCGCCGGGCGACGACCGCGGGGGCGCCGGGCGTGCCGTCGGGCCGCTCGACCGAGAGGATCTGCACCTCCGGCAGGCCGGCCTCGCCGAGCAGGCGGGCGACGTGCTCCGCGCTGGCGGCGACGTGCGCCTGGTCGAAGTCCGCGTTCGAGACGCTCGGCACGCGGACGAGGGCCTCGAGGTCGGCGCGGACGCCCGGGAAGGCGGCGGCGACGCGGGCCCGCAGGTCGGCGACGGCCTCGGGGTCGGCGGGCGTGGGGGACGCGTGGGTGGCGGTGGGCTCTGTCACGGATCGCCACGCTACTCGACTACCCTGGAGGGGTGTTCGGACGCAGCAAGAACAGCACCTCCCCCGCGGAGCAGGCCACCCCGGGTCTCGTCGAGGAGACCCCGGGCCTGATCGAGGCCGGGAAGGGCCGCCCCACCCCCAAGCGGAAGACGGCCGAGGCCGCCAACCGCCGGCCGCTCGTGCCCCAGGACCGCAAGGCCGCGGCCAAGGACGCGCGCGCCGCGCAGCGGGCCGAGCGCGACAAGCAGTACGCCGCGATGCAGACGGGCGACGAGCGGTACATGCCCGCCAAGGACAAGGGCCCCGTGCGCCGGTACATCCGGCAGTACGTCGACGCCCGGTGGAGCCTCGGCGAGCTGTTCCTGCCGGTCGCCATCGTCATGCTGCTGCTCAACATGCTGCTGACCTCGGTCAGCCCGGAGCTCGCGTTCCTGGGCCTGGTCGTCCTCTACCTGTTCATCATCGGCATGGTCGTCGACGTCATCATCATGTGGCGCAAGCTCCGCAAGCGGCTCGCCGCGAAGTTCGGCGACGCGGGCCAGCAGCGCGGGCTGATGATGTACGCCGTCACCCGGGTGTTCCAGATCCGCCGCGCCCGCCTGCCGAAGCCGCAGGTCAAGCACGGCGACTACCCCGAGTGAGCCGGCGCTCCTAGACCGTCCTAGGGTGGTGGCATGGTCAACTACCGCCACCTGGGCCGCTCCGGCCTCAAGATCTCCGAGATCACCTACGGCAACTGGCTGACGCACGGCTCGCAGGTCGAGAACGACGCCGCCACCGCCTGCGTCCGCGCCGCGCTCGACGCCGGCATCAGCTCCTTCGACACCGCGGACGTCTACGCGAACACGGTCGCCGAGGAGGTGCTCGGCGAGGCCCTCAAGGGCGAGCGCCGGCAGTCGCTGGAGATCTTCACGAAGGTCTACTGGCCGACCGGCCCCAAGGGCCCGAACGACACCGGCCTGTCCCGCAAGCACATCATGGAGTCGATCGACGGCTCCCTGCAGCGCCTCCAGACCGACTACGTCGACCTGTACCAGGCGCACCGCTACGACCACGCGACGCCGCTCGAGGAGACGATGCAGGCGTTCGCCGACGTCGTGCGCTCCGGCAAGGCGCTGTACATCGGCGTCTCCGAGTGGACCGCGGACCAGATCCGCGCCGGCCACGCGCTGTCGAAGGAGCTCGGCTTCCAGCTGATCTCGAACCAGCCGCAGTACTCCGCGCTGTGGCGGGTCATCGAGCCCGAGGTCGTCCCGGCGTCCGAGGAGCTGGGCGTGTCCCAGATCGTCTGGTCCCCCGTGGCCCAGGGCGTGCTCACCGGCAAGTACAAGCCGGGCCAGCCGCTGCCCGAGGGCTCGCGCGCCACGGATGAGAAGGGCGGCGCGAACACCATCAAGCGCTTCCTGGACCAGCCGAACGTGCTCCAGCGCGTGCAGGACCTCACCCCCGTCGCGAACGAGCTCGGGCTGTCGCTCGCGCAGCTCGCGGTCGCCTGGGTGCTGCAGAACCAGAACGTGGCCGCGGCGATCATCGGGGCGTCCCGCCCCGAGCAGGTCACCGAGAACGTCAAGGCGTCCGGGGTCGAGATCCCGGCCGAGCTGATGACGCGGATCGACGAGATCCTCGGCGACGCGGTCATCGCGGACCCGGCGGAGACGGCGAAGAACTCGCCCGCCTCCCGCTGACGCCGCGGACGTCGCAGGGCCGGCATCCCCTCGGGGGTGCCGGCCCTGCTGTCGTCTCCGCGCGCCCGGCGCTAGCGGCCCTCCCCCGGCTCGGCCGGCTCGGCCGCCGCCACGGCGGGCGGCACGGGCACCGTCAGCCGCGGCAGCAGCCAGTGGATCAGCGGCCCGATGCCGAGTGCGTACGCCAGCGTCGCGAACCCGAGCGTGCCGCCGAGCAGCCAGCCGACGGCGACCACGGTCACCTCGATCGCGATCCGCACGGGGCCCACGGGCCAGCCGGTGCGGGCGACCAGGCCGGTCATCAGGCCGTCCCGCGGCCCCGGCCCGAGCCGCGCGCCGATGTACAGCGCGGACGCGAGCCCGTTGAGCACGATGCCCGCCAGCACCATGCCGACCCGCGCGGCCAGCGGGAGCGCCTCGGGCAGCAGGTCGAGCAGGGCGAGGAACGGGTCGATGAGGACGCCGATCAGGACGACGTTCGCCACCGTGCCGATCCCGGGCCTCTGCCGCAGCGGCCACCAGGCCCCGAGGATGAGGACGCTGAGCACGATCGTCACCGTGCCGAGCGACCAGCCGACCTGCCGGGACACGCCCTGGCTCAGCACGTCCCAGGGCATGTTGCCGAGGCCGGTGTGCACGAGCACGGCGATCGAGGCGGCGTACAGGACGAGGCCGCCGACGAGCTGGGCGGCGCGGCGGCCGGCGTGGGCGGAGCGCCTGGCGGCGGGAGCGGGGGTGGCCACCGCGGCGGCGGTGGCATCGGGCTGAGCGGTCACGGACTCATCATCGGCGCCGACCGGCCTTCCCTTCGATAGCCACTTGCGCAAGAGTGGCCCCATGTCCACGCTCCTCGTCTCCGACCGCCGGATCGGCGGCACCGGGCTGGCCACCGTGCTCGGCAGCTGGCGCCGCCCCGGCCCGGCGTACGCCGCGCTCGCCGACGCCGTCCGCCGCGCGGTCCTCGCCGGCGACCTGCCGCTCGCCACCCGGGTGCCCGGGGAGCGGGAGCTGGCCGACGTGCTCGGGGTGTCCCGCACGACGACCTCGGGAGCGTACGGGCTGCTGCGCGACGAGGGGTACCTGGTGAGCCGCCAGGGGTCCGGCACCGTGACCGCCCTCCCCGAGGACCGCGCCCGCGGCGGGGCCGCGCTGCCCCTGCACCGGCCGCTCGCGACGGACGGCGTCGTGGACCTGACGATCGCCGCATGCCCGGCGCCGCGCGAGCTGCACGAGGCCGCCCGGCGTGCCGTCGACGCCCTGCCCCGGCACGCCGGCCACGGCTACGCGCCGCTCGGCCTGGACGTGCTCCGCGCCGCGATCGCGGACCGGTACACCGCCCGCGGCACCCCGACGACGCCCGACCAGGTGCTCGTCACGACGGGCGCCCAGCACGCCATCGCGCTGCTCATGCGGACGCACGCCGGACCGGGCGACCGGGTGGTCGTCGAGCAGCCCACCTACCCGCACGCGATCGACGCGGCGCGGTCCGTCGGCGCGCGGCCGGTGCCGGTGCCGACCGGGCGCGCCGGCACGGACCTGGACCTCCTGGAGTCGACGGTGCGCCAGGTCGCCCCGCGGCTCGTCTACCTGATCCCGGACCACCACAACCCCACGGGGGCCACGCTGGACGGCGCGGCGCGCGAGCGGGTGCGGGCACTGGCGCGGCGCACCGGGACGGTCGTGGCCGGCGACGAGGTGCTCACCGACCTCACGCTCGACGGCCCGGCGCCCGAGCCGTTCGCCGGCGACGGCCACGCGCCGCGGGTGGTCGCGATCGGGTCGATGTCCAAGAGCCACTGGGGCGGCCTGCGGGTCGGCTGGCTGCGCGGGCCGGCGGACCTGGTGGCCCGGCTCGCGCTCGCCCGGCGCAGCGCCGACCTCGGCACGGCGGTGCTGGACCAGCTGGTCGCCGTCGAGCTGCTGCGGCTCGGCGAGGCGCCCCTGGTCGAGCGCCGGGACCGGCTCCGCGCGGGGCGGGACCTGCTGGTGCGGCTCCTCGCGGAGCGGCTGCCGGGGTGGCGGTTCGCGGTGCCCCCGGGCGGGCAGGCGCTGTGGGTCGACCTCGGCGCGCCCGTGTCCTCGGCGCTCAGCGCGCTCGCGCTCGCCCACGGGGTGCGGGTGGCGCCCGGCCCGGCGTTCGGGGTCGACGGCGGCCTGGAGGACCGGCTGCGGCTGCCGTTCACCTCCGAGCCGGACGAGCTGCGCCGGGCGGTCGACGGGCTGGCGCTCGCGTGGGCGGCGCTCGGGGCCCCGGGTCGGGCGGACGCGGGGACGCCGCCGCTCGCGGGGACGACGGCCGCGCTCGTCTAGCGGCAGGCGCCGCTCGTGCGGGCCTCGCGCACCGCGGCGGTCAGTCCCGCGGGCGGACCGTCATCTGCTCGGGCACGGCCGCCAGGTCGTACGCCGGAGGCACGAGCGCGCCGTCGTTCCGCAGGACCACGGTGCGCGCGCCCTGGTCCCGCAGCGTGCGCCAGTGCGCGCCGAGCCACTCCTCGGCGTCGTACCGGGTGCCGAAGACGGGCGACAGCGGGCGGTCGAGCACCTCGCCGGACGCGCCGGTGAGCTCCCACGCCCACTGCGGGTGCAGCGCGGTCACGCGGCACCCGCCGGGGCGGCCGCGCGGGTCGCGGCGTCGCGGGCGAGCGCCCGGCCGATGCGCGACGCCCAGAACGGACCCTCGTAGATGAAGCCGGTGTAGCCCTGCACCAGGTCGGCGCCCGCGGCCAGGTAGGCGCGCGCGTCCGCCGGCGTGGTGATGCCGCCGACGCCGATCACGACCCGGTCCGCGCCGAGCCGGTGCCGCAGCCGGGCGACGACCACCAGGCCGCGGTCGAGCAGCGGCGGGCCGGACAGGCCGCCCGGCCCGAGGTCGTGCGCGATGGTCGTGTTGACCGCCACCACGCCGTCGAGGCCGAGCTCGGTGACCAGGTCCGCCACCGCGTCGACGTCGGCGTCCGCGAGGTCCGGGGCGATCTTGACCAGGAGCGGGACGCGCGGCCGACCCGCGGCGCCGGCCGACTCGTCCGCGGCGGCCCGGGCCGCCTGCAGGATCGGGCGCAGCGCGTCGACGGACTGCAGGTCGCGCAGCCCCGGCGTGTTCGGCGACGACACGTTCACCACGAGGTAGTCGGCGTACGGCGCGAGCAGGCCCGCGCTCGTCGCGTAGTCGTCGGCGGCGTCCTCGGGCGCGGTGACCTTGGTCTTGCCGATGTTCACGCCGACGACGAGCGCCCGGCCCGACGCGGACGAGCGCAGCCGGCGCAGCCGCTCGGCCACCGCGGCGGCCCCCTCGTTGTTGAAGCCCATCCGGTTGCGCAGGCCGCGCCGGTCGAGCACGCGCCACAGGCGCGGGGCCTCGTTGCCGGGCTGCGCGTGCGCGGTGACCGTGCCGATCTCCACGAACCCGAAGCCGAGCATCGTCAGCCCCGGCACGCCCACGGCGTTCTTGTCGAAGCCCGCGGCGAGCCCGAACGGCGACGGGAACGTGCGCCCCAGCACGCGGACCGCGCCGGACGGCGGCGGGGTGAGCGCGGCGCGCAGCACGCCGTTCAGCACCGGGACGCGGGAGGCGACGCGGATGGCGCGGAACGCGAGGTGGTGCGCCTGCTCGGGGTCGAGGCGGGAGAAGACCTGGCGGAAGAGGAGGCCGTACACGGCCCCCAACCTACTGGTCCGCGGGGGCGGCCGGCCGGGACCCCGCGGCCGCGGCGGCCCCCGGGCGGGTGTGCCAGAGCCACGCGACGCCGAGGAACGGCAGCACCAGCGGGACGTAGCCGTAACCCTGGCCGTACACCGACCACACCGTCTGGTCCGGGAGGTCGCCGGCGTCGAGGACCGACAGCGTGCCGACGGCGAGGACGCCGACCAGCTCGACGCCGACGGCGGCCCAGGCGAGGCCGCGCCGGTCGGTGGCGAGCGCGATCGTGGCGACGACGTAGACGAGCGCGGCGAGCGCGGACAGTAGGTAGGCCAGCGGGGCCTCGTCGAACTTCGCGACGAGCTGGTAGCCCGCCCGCGCCGTGGCGGCCAGGGCGAACACGCCGTAGATCGCGACGAGGACGCGGCCCGGGCCGGACGCGGTGCTGCCGTGAGGCGCCGGGGGCGCGGGGCTCGCCGGGCTCGCGGTCACGCGCCGGCCCAGGTCTGGTCGAGCCGCAGCTGCAGGAACGCCACCGCCACCGCCGCGATCAGCAGCACGACCGACGACCACCGGGTGCGCTCGGCGAACGCCCACAGGGCGGCCGCGGGCAGCAGGATCAGCTGGGTCACGACGTAGCCCCAGAACACGACGGGCTCGTCCGGCACGGTGCCGGTGGCCTGGCGGACGGCGGCGACGACCGCCTGGACCACCAGCAGCCCCTCGACGACGGCCGCGCCCCACAGCTGCCGGAGCACCACGGCACGGTCCCGGACCGCGAACACCAGGGCCCAGACGGCCAGCGCGAGGGCCGCCGCGGCGACGGCGTAGAGCAGGGGCGGGGTCACGGGGCCCCACGGTACCCGGACGCGGCGATAGCATCGGCGGGTGCCCCGAGTGACGCTGACCTCCGCGAACCCCGCCCGCCAGACCGCCGACGCCCTCGTCGTCGCGGTCGCCAGCAGCCCCGCCGGCCCCCGGGTCGTGGGCGCCGACTGGCTGCCCGCCGAGACCGTCGAGCAGGTGACCGGCCTCGCCGGCGTGCTCGGCATCACCGGCGCCGTCGACGAGGTCCGGCGGCTCCCCGCCGCGGGCAAGCTGGCGGCGAGGACCGTCGTGCTCACCGGCGTCGGCCCGCTGGACGAGGTCGTCCCGGACGCCGAGACGCTGCGCCGCGCGGCCGGCGCGGCCCTGCGCGAGCTCACCGGCGCCCCGTCGGTCGCCGTCGCGCTGCCCGCCGAGGACGCGGAGCAGGTCGCCGCGGTCGCGGAGGGCGCCCTGCTCGGCGCCTACGCGTACACCCGGTACCGCTCGGGCGAGGACGCCCCGGCCCCGGCCGCCGAGATCACCGTGCTGACCCCGCGCGCCCGCGACAAGTCGGCCACGAAGGCGCTCGCCCGCGCCGAGGTGATGGCCGCCGCCGTGCACGGCGTCCGCGACCTCGTGAACGCCGCCCCCAACGACCTGTACCCCGCCGCGTTCGCCGACGCCGCCAAGGCCGCGGTCAAGGACACCGGTGCCAAGGGCGTCAAGGTCACCGTGCTGGACGAGAAGGCGCTCGCCGCCGGCGGCTACGGCGGCATCCTCGGCGTCGGCCAGGGCTCGGCCCGCCCGCCGCGCCTGGTCAAGGTCTCCTACTCCCCGTCCCGCCCGGCCGCCAAGGTCGCGCTGGTCGGCAAGGGCATCACGTTCGACTCCGGCGGCATCTCGATCAAGCCGGCCGCGGGCATGGACGCGATGAAGTCCGACATGGCCGGCGCCGCCGCGGTGCTGCACACCGTGCTCGCCGCCGCGCGCCTCGAGCTGCCCGTCGCCGTCACCGGCTGGCTCTGCCTCGCCGAGAACATGCCGTCCGGCACCGCGCAGCGCCCCTCCGACGTGCTGACCATCCGCGGCGGCAAGACCGTCGAGGTGCTCAACACCGACGCCGAGGGCCGGCTCGTCATGGCCGACGGCCTCGTCGCCGCGGTCGAGGAGAAGCCCGACGTCGTCCTCGACATCGCCACGCTGACCGGCGCGCAGCTCGTCGCGCTCGGCCCGCGCGTCTCCGCCGTCATGGGCGACGACTCCACCCGCACCGAGGTCGTCGACGCGGCCGGCGCCGCGGGCGAGGCGTTCTGGCCGATGCCGCTGCCCGCCGACCTGCGCGCCGGGCTCAAGTCGAAGGTCGCCGACATCGCGAACATCGGCGACCGGTTCGGCGGCATGCTCACGGCCGGCCTGTTCCTGCAGGAGTTCGTCGGGTCCACGCCGTGGGCGCACCTCGACATCGCCGGGCCGGCGTTCAACGAGAAGGCGCCGTTCGGGTACACCCCCGCCGGCGGCACCGGCGTGGGCGTCCGCACGCTGCTCGCGCTGATCGAGGCCCGCGCGATCCGCTGACCCGGCGCGGCGCCGTCGCGCCGCCTGCCCCGCACGACCCCGAGCGCCCGGCGCCCCGCCACCGGCGGCGCCGGGCGCTCGCGCGTCCGGCGCTCGGCGCCCCCGCGGCGGGACAGGGCCCTCGCCGGACCTGTCCCGGCGCGGCGGTGCTACCTCGGCGAGTTCGGTGCTCCGCGCCGAGTTCAGTGCCTGCAGCCACCGAACTCGGCGGGACGCACCGAACCGGGCGACGACGCCGGCCGACGAAGGGCGGTCGCCCCGCCACCCGCACGGGTCAGCGCGGGTCGGCCGCGCGGCGGGCCGCGCGCTCCCGAGCGGCCCGCTCCCGCTCGATCCGCTGCCGCGAGTTCCAGTCCCGCATCCGCTGCGGGTAGCCGGTGCGCTGCACGTCGTAGAACGGCACCCCGAGCTCCTTCGCGATGTCCCACCCGGCGCGGCCGTCGGGCACCCGGCGGCGCGTCCACTCGCCGTCGGTCGCGATGAGCATGAGCGTCGTCTGCGTGACGTTCGTCTGCGGCTCGAGGTACGCCTCGACGCCCACGCGGGTGCGCACGAACTCGCGGAGGTGCCCCACGGTCTCCTCGCGGGCGGCGCGTCCGGTCGGCGGCGCGTCCGGCGCGGCGGGGGCCGGACGGCGGCGGCGGGAGAACAGACCCATGCCGGGAGCGTAACGGCGCATGCTGGACCCCGGCTGGGAATCACCCGGGTGCCGCGCGGGCGCGCGCCGTGCCTCCGGCCGCCCACGCGCGCCCGCCGAACGGCAAGACATGGGATGACTGTTCCCAGAATCACACGCGGCCCCCGGTCATCTGGGTCGTCGGGCCTATGCGGAGATGACAAGATGGCCCGGGAACAACCGCGTTCCCCTATGTCTGCGCCGGAGGAGTCTTCACGTGTCCGACACGACCGGATCCGCTTTCGACATCGTGGTCCTGGGCGGAGGGAGTGGCGGCTACGCGGCTGCGCTCCGCGGTGCCCAGCTCGGCCTGAGCGTCGCCCTCATCGAGGCCGACAAGGTCGGCGGCACCTGCCTGCACAAGGGCTGCATCCCGACCAAGGCGCTGCTGCACGCCGCGGAGCTGGCGGACAACGCCCGCGACGGCGCGCACTTCGGCGTGCACACCGAGCTCACGGGCATCGACATGAACGGTGTCAACGCGTACAAGGACTCGGTGATCGGCCGGCTCTACAAGGGCCTGCAGGGTCTCATCAAGTCCCGCAAGATCACCGTGATCGAGGGCTACGGCAAGCTCGTCGCGCAGGACACCGTCGAGGTCGACGGCCAGCGCATCACCGGCCGCCACGTCGTCCTGGGCACCGGCTCCTACGCCCGCTCGCTCCCCGGTCTCGAGATCGGCGGCCGTGTGATCACGTCCGACCAGGCCCTCAAGCTCGACTGGGTGCCGAAGTCCGCGATCATCCTCGGCGGCGGCGTCATCGGCTCGGAGTTCGCGTCGGTGTGGAAGTCGTTCGGCGCGGACGTCACGATCATCGAGGCGCTCCCCCACCTGGTCCCGAACGAGGACGAGGCGCTGTCCAAGGCGTTCGAGCGCGCGTTCCGCAAGCGCGGCATCAACTTCAACCTGGGCGTCCGGTTCTCCGGCGTGACCCAGGACGACAGCGGCGTGCACGTCTCGCTGGAGGACGGCAAGACGTTCGACGCCGACCTGCTGCTGGTCGCCGTCGGCCGCGGGCCGTCGACGAACGGCCTCGGCTACGAGGAGCAGGGCCTGACCCTGGACCGCGGCTTCGTCATCACGAACGACCGCCTGCACACCGGCGTCGGCAACATCTACGCCGTCGGCGACATCGTCCCGGGCCTGCAGCTCGCGCACCGCGGCTTCGCCCAGGGCATCTTCGTCGCCGAGGAGATCGCGGGCCTGAACCCGCAGCCGATCGTCGAGTCGGGCATCCCCCGCGTGACGTACTCCGACCCTGAGGTCGCGTCCGTCGGCCTGACCGAGGCGAAGGCCAAGGAGGTGCACGGGGCCGACGCGATCGAGACCCTGGAGTACAACCTCGGCGGCAACGGCAAGAGCCAGATCCTGGCGACCACCGGCTTCATCAAGCTGGTCCGCCAGAAGGACGGCCCGGTCGTCGGCGTCCACATGATCGGCGCGCGCGTCGGCGAGCTCATCGGCGAGGGCCAGCTCATCGTGAACTGGGAGGCCTACCCCGAGGACGTCGCGGCGCTCGTGCACGCCCACCCGACGCAGAACGAGGCTCTCGGCGAGGCGCACCTGGCGCTGGCCGGCAAGCCGCTGCACGCCCACAACTGACCACACGAACTTCGAAGGAGGCACGAGCGGTCATGTCCGACAACGTGCAGCTTCCCGCTCTCGGCGAGTCCGTCACCGAGGGCACCGTCACCCGCTGGCTCAAGAACGTGGGCGACCGCGTCGAGGTCGACGAGCCCCTGCTCGAGATCTCGACCGACAAGGTCGACACCGAGGTCCCCTCGCCGTTCGCGGGCGTGCTCGAGCAGATCCTGGTGCAGGAGGACGAGACCGCCGAGGTCGGCGCCGTCCTGGCCGTGATCGGCGACGGCTCGGGCGCCGGTGGCGACGCCGCCCCGGCCGAGTCCGCCCCCGCGCAGGTGGAGGCCCCGGCCCAGCAGACCGGCGCCACCACGCAGGGCGAGGGCTACGGCGACCCGGCCCCCGAGGTCGAGTCCGCCTCCCCCGCGACCGAGCAGCCCGCCCCGGCGCCCGCCGCCGAGGCCCAGGGCTCCGGCGACGGCCAGCAGGTCACCCTGCCGGCGCTCGGCGAGTCCGTCACCGAGGGCACCGTCACCCGCTGGCTGAAGCAGGTCGGCGACTCGGTCGAGGTCGACGAGCCCCTGCTCGAGATCTCGACCGACAAGGTCGACACCGAGGTCCCGTCGCCGTTCGCCGGCACGCTGCAGCAGATCCTGGTCGGCGAGGACGAGACCGCCGAGGTCGGCGCCCCGCTCGCCGTGATCGGCTCCGGCTCGGCGCCCGCCGCGTCGGGTCAGTCGCAGGACGGCGCGGCCCAGGCCGCCGCCCCCGCCGCGACCGAGGCCGCCCCGCAGGCCGCCGCGCCGGAGGAGGCCCCCGCGCCGACGCCGGCGCCGGTGCCCGCCCCGACGCAGTCGGCCCCGGCCGCCCCCGCTGCCCCGGCCGCCGCTCCGGCGCCGCAGCAGCAGGCCGCCCCGGCCCAGGCGCAGGGCTCCTACCTCACGCCGCTGGTCCGCAAGCTGGCCGCCGAGAAGGGCGTCGACACGTCGACCCTGACCGGCACCGGCGTCGGTGGCCGCATCCGCAAGGAGGACGTGCTCGAGGCCGCCGCGAAGGCGGAGGAGGCCGCCAAGGCCGCCGCCGCCCAGCAGGCCCCGGCCGCCTCCCCGTCGGCGCCGTCGGCCCCTGCCGCGGCGAAGTCGGTGCAGCCGTCCCCGCTGCGCGGCACGACCGAGAAGGCCAGCCGCCTGCGCCAGGTCATCGCCGAGCGCATGGTCGACGCCCTGCACAGCCAGGCGCAGCTGACCTCCGTGGTCGAGGTCGACGTCACCCGCGTCGCCCGCCTCCGCGCCCAGGCGAAGGACTCCTTCAAGGCCCGCGAGGGCGTCAACCTCACGTTCCTGCCGTTCTTCGTGCAGGCCGCGGTCGAGGCGCTCAAGGTGCACCCGAAGATCAACGGCGTGCTCGAGGGCAAGGAGATCACCTACCACGGCACGGAGAACATCGGCATCGCGGTCGACACCGAGCGCGGCCTCGTCGTGCCGGTGATCCGGGACGCCGGCGACCTCAACCTGGCCGGCATCGGCCGGAAGATCGCCGACCTCGCCGGCCGCACCCGCGCCAACAAGGTCACCCCGGACGAGCTGTCCGGCGCGACCTTCACGGTGACCAACACCGGCTCGGGCGGCGCGCTGTTCGACACCCCGATCGTCCCGGGCGGCACCTCCGCCATCCTGGGCACCGGCGCGATCGTCAAGCGCCCGGTCGTGATCAAGGACGCCGACGGCGCCGAGGTCATCGCGATCCGGTCCATGTGCTACCTGGCCCTGTCGTACGACCACCGCCTGGTGGACGGCGCGGACGCCTCGCGGTACCTGATGACCGTGAAGCAGCGGATCGAGGAGGGCGCGTTCGAAGCCGAGGTCGGCCTCTGAGCACCGCCTGACGCAGCACCCGACGCCCCGGCGACCCACGCGGTCGCCGGGGCGTCGTCGCGTCCGGGTCGGGGCGCGAGCCGTTGACCGGTCCGCGGGGGCCGACTACGGTGCTGGCGCTCTTTCGACAACGGGTGTCGAAATTTCGGCGCCCCGGACCACGAGGACGTGACCCGATGCGAGCAGCACCCCGCGCCACCGGACGGCGCCGGCCCGACTCCCCCGAGCCCCCGCCCGGGCGCCGACCCCGACGACGGCGGGCCCTCGCCGCGGGGCTCGCGGCCCTGCTGGCGGGCGCGGCCGCAGCGCTGGCGCCGACCGCCGCGGCCGCCCCGGTCCCGGCCGGCGGCGACCAGTCCGAGGACGACCCGGCCCAGGGCGACCAGGCCCGGGGCGGCGAGCACGGCGGCGGCCACGGCGGCGGGCGGGACGTCCGCCAGCTCCGCACGTGGCTCGCCGACACCTACCGCTCCCTCGACGCGATGACCGACCCCGGGACCGGGCTCGTCGCGGACAACATGCCCGGCGCGCTCGAGCCCGGCACCGCCAGCGCCTACACCTCGCCGACGAACATCGGCGGCTCCCTGTGGTCGACCGTCGTCGCCCGGGACCTCGGCCTGCTCAGCCACCGCGACGCCCGCGACCGGATGGCGACGACGCTCGAGACCCTGGAGCGCCTGGACCGGCACGACGAGTCCGGCATGTTCTACAACTGGTACGACCCGGCCACCGGCGACCGCGTGGACACCTGGCCGGACAGCGGCGACCCGGTCGAGCACTTCCTGTCGTCGGTCGACAACGGCTGGCTCGCCGCCGCGCTGCGCGTGGTCGCGTCCGCCGAGCCCCGCCTCGCGGACGAGGCCACCGCGCTCTACGACTCGATGCACTTCGGCGTCTACTACAACCCCGAGGGCCGCGCGGACCTGGGCGTCGGGCTGATCCGCGGCGGGTTCTGGGACTCCGAGCCGTCCGGCTGCTCGGTGCCCGGGAACTACACCGGCGGCGAGACCGTCTACTACACCTGCCACCACTACGACACGACGGTCTCCGAGACCCGGATCGCGCTGTACCTCGGCATCGCCGACGGCGAGATCCCGCCCGAGGCGTACTGGGGCACCTACCGCACCTTCCCGTCGACCTGCGACTGGTCCTGGCAGGAGCAGCGCCCGAGCGGCGTGACCCGCACCTACGACGGGGTCCCCGTCTACGAGGGCGTCTACCACTACGACGAGATGGCGCTCGTGCCCGGCTGGGGCGGCTCGATGTTCGAGGCGCTGATGCCGGACATGCTGGTGCCCGAGTCCGAGTGGGCCCCGCGGTCCTGGGGCGTGAACCACCCGCTGGTCGTCGAGGCGCAGAAGCGGCACGGCCTGGACGAGGCCGGCTACGGCTACTGGGGCTTCTCCCCCGCCAGCGACCCGCACGGCGGCTACGCGGAGTACGGCGTCGACGTCCTGGGGATGCGGTCGGACGGCTACCTGTCGGACGGCACCACCGACGTCGACCTCGGCTTCGCGGGCTGCCGCGAGGCGACCAACCCGGAGCCCGAGTTCGGCGACGGCGTCGTCACCCCGCACGCCGCGTTCCTGGGCCTGGAGTACGACCCGCGGGGAGTGGTCGACAACCTGCGGAACATCGCCGCCGACTTCGACGCCTACGGGCCGGGCGGGTTCTACGACGCCGTGGCCGTGCGGTCCGGGACCGTCGCCGAGCGGTACCTGTCGCTCGACCAGTCGATGATCGTCGCCGCGATCGGCAACTACCTGCGCGACGGGCTGCTGCGCGACTACGTCGTCGGGCCCGACATGGAGCAGAACCTGAAGCCGGTGCTCGCGGCCGAGGTGTTCTCGTCTGCCGCCGAGCCGGTGCCGCCCGTGCTGACCGACCCCGCGCCGGGGTCGACGGTCGACGCCGTGACCCGGCTGGCGGGCACCGGCGAGCCCGGCGCCCACCTCACGGTGACCGGTCCGGACGCCTCCGCGTGGTGTACCGCCGACGTCGACGCGGACGGGGTGTGGGCGTGCGACGTCGCGACCCCGCCCGGCGCGGGCGAGCACGCGCTCGCGCTGTCGACCACGAACGACGCCGGGATCACCGTGCCCGGCGCGGCGGTCACGCTGACCGTCGCGGCCGGCGCGGGACCCGGGCCGGGCGACGCCGGTGTGGTCGCACCCGGGGGCGAGGCCACGGGCACCGGAACGGCGCCGGCGGGCGACGAGCCCGCGGCGGGCGGCGCCGCGGAGCCCGCGCTCGCCGTGACGGGCGCGCACGCGGCGCTGGGCGTCCTCGCGACCCTCGGCGCCCTGGCGGCCGGCGCGGGTCTGCTCCTCCGGAGGCGCCTGAACGCCTGACCCGCGCGGGGGCGGGGACGCTCGCGGTTCCGCGCGCGCGAGCAGCCGCCGCGCGCCCCCGCCACGCCGCGCACGCGCGCCCACCGACGCCGAGTCTCCGAATCTGGACTCCCGCACCCCCGCGGGACGCAGTCCGAGTTCGGAGACTCGGCGTCGGTGTGCGGGGTGCGCGGGGCGCGCGCGAGGTGGGGCGTGCGCGGGGCACGCGAGCGCGCCGGCGCCGCGTCGGCGTGCGCCGCAGCCGTCAGCCTCGCCGCGGAGCGGCCGTCGACGCCCGCACGACGAGGCGCGTCGCCAGCTCCAGGTGCGCGTGCCCGCGCCCGCCGCCCTGCCGCGCCCGGTGCGCGAGCGCGACGGCGGCGTCGCCCATCTCGTCGAGCGGCTGCCGCACGGTCGTGAGCGCCGGGTCCAGCCAGGCGGCGACGGGCTGGTCGTCGAACCCGACCACCGAGAGGTCCTCCGGCACCCGGACCCCGTGCTCGCGGGCCGCGCGCAGCACGCCGATCGCGGTGTCGTCCGAGGCGGCGAACACCGCGGTCGGCGGGTCCTCGGCGCGGAGCAGCACCTCGGCCGCGCGGAAGCCGGCGTCCACGCCGTACGCCCCGCCGCGGACCAGCTCCTCGTCGACCACGAGGCCGCCCTGGATCAGCGCCGTCCGGTACCCCGCGAGCCGGGCGACGGCGTTGTCCTGGTCCTGCGGCCCGGTGATCGTGGCGATCCGCCGGTGGCCGAGCCCGACCAGGTGCGCCGTGGCGTCCAGGCCGCCGCGGAAGTTCGTCGCCGCGACGGCCAGCAGCTCGGGGTCGGGACGGGTGCGCGGGTCGACGACCACGAGCGGCACCCCGGCCCGCGCGAGGTCGGCGCGCGCCGCCTCGTCCGGGACGCCGACGACGCTCACCAGCCCGTCCGTCCCGCGGCGCAGCGCGTGCCGGACCCATGCGCCGCCCGACCCCGAGCCCGGGTCGGAGTCGACCGTCACCACCAGGTCGGCGCCCAGCCGCGCCGCCGCCCGGGCCGCCCCGCGCACCACGGCCTCCGCCCACGTGCTGTCCAGGTCGACCACCCGCAGGTCGACGAACCCCGTGCGCCGGCTGCCCGACGGCCTGACCTCGTAGCCGTGCCGGGCCAGCACCGCCGCGACCCGCTCCCGGGTGGCCCCGGCGACGTCGGGCCGGGAGTTGAGCACCTTCGACACGGTCGGCACGGAGACGCCCGCCTCGGCGGCGACGACGGCGAGGGGCGGCGGCGCCCCGGCGCCCGGGTGCTCGGCGTCCATGGCGCCCCAGCGTAGGGGTCCGCGGACGACCCCCGGCGCGCCGGGCCGCGGCGGCGCACGTAGGGTCGGCCGCATGATCGTGGTGGTGGCGGGGTCGAGCGGGCTCATCGGGACGGCGCTGGTCGCGCGGCTGCGCGCGGAGGGCCACGAGGTGCGCCGGCTGGTCCGCCGCGCCCCGCGGACGCCCGACGAGCGCACCTGGGACCCGCAGGCCGGGGTGCTCGACCCGGCGGCCCTCGCCGGTGCCGACGCCGTGGTGAACCTCGCGGGCGCGGGCGTCGGCGACAAGCGGCTCACCCCGGCCCGCAAGCGGGTGGTGCTCGAGTCGCGCACGAGCACCACGGGGCTGCTGGCCCGGACGGTCGCCGGGATGGCCGAGCCGCCGCGCGTGCTGCTGCAGGGCTCCGCGACCGGCGCGTACGGCTATCGCGGGGACACCCGGGTGACCGAGGAGGAGCCGTACGGCACGTCCTACCTCGCCGAGGTCGTCCGCGTGTGGGAGGCCGCCGCGGCGCCCGCGGTCGCGGACCCGCGGGTCCGGGTCGCGTTCCTCCGCACCGGGATCGTGCTGGCGCCGTCGGGCGGGGCGCTCGGGCGGTTGCTGCCGCTGATCCGGCTCGGGCTGGGCGGGCCGCTCGGGTCGGGCCGGCAGTACTGGTCGTGGATCAGCCTCGAGGACGAGGTGCGCGCGATCCTGCACCTGCTCGACGCGCCGGTCAGCGGGCCGGTGAACCTCACGGCCGAGCCGGCGACGGAGCTCGCGATCGTCCGGGCCCTGGCCCACCGTGCGCACCGCCCCGCGGTCCTGCCGGTGCCGGGCTTCGCGCTGCGGATCGCCCTGGGCCAGTTCTCGGAGGAGATCCTCGGCAGCCTGCGGGTCGTCCCGGCGGCGCTCACGGCCTCCGGCTTCGAGCACGCCCACCCCACCCCGGAGTCCGCGGCGGCGTACGTCCTCCCCTGACCCGGCCGGGCGGCGCTACGCGTCCAGCGCGACCGCGCGGTGCTCGCGCGCCGAGACCCGCGCCGCGTCCAGGACGCGCGCGGTGACGACCGCGTCGGCCGGGTCGACCGGGACCGGCCCCGTGCCCCGCACCCACGCCTCGACCGCCCGGTAGAAGTCCGGGTGCCCGCCGGGCGCGCGCCGCACCGGCACCCGCTCGTCGCCGTGCACCAGCCAGCCCTCGTGCGCGTCGTCGCCCTCGTCGAGGACGGAGAACGGCGTCGCCTCGCCCTCGAAGCTCGTCACCAGGTACGCACCCCGGTCGCCGAGGACGCGGGTGCGCGGGCCGGGCGCGCCGACCAGCCCGCCGGCCTGCAGGTGGCTGATGACCGCGGACCCGTCCGGCCGCGGGGCGTGGGTCAGCGCGAGGAACACGTCGTCCTCGGCGGGGGTGGTGAGGCTGCGGAGCTCGGCGTGCACCCGCGCGACCGGCCCGAACAGCTGGACCGCGGAGTCGACCAGGTGCGCCCCGAGGTCGAGCAGCAGGCCGCCGGCACGGGTGTCGTTCTCCTTCCACCGGTCCTGCGGGACCGGGCGCCACCGCTCCCAGCGACGCTCGAACCGGTGCACGGTGCCCAGCTCCCCGGCCTCGAGCAGCCCGCGGAGCGTCAGCTGCTCCGGGTCCCACCGGCGGTTCTGGAACACCGTCAGCCGCCCGCCGGCCTCCGCCCCGAGCCGGGCCAGGGCGGCGGCCTCGTCGGCGGTGGTCGCCAGCGGCTTGTCGACGACGACCCACGCCCCCGCGGCCAGCGCCTGCGTGACGTGCTCGACGTGGTCGCCGGTCGGGCTGGCGACGACGACCACGTCGAGGTCGGCCGCGTGCGCGAGGAGCGAGGGGACGTCGGCGTCGACCGCGACGCCCGCCCAGTCCCGGCCGGCCGCGGTGGCGCGCGCCGGGTTCCGGGTGACGACCCGGGCCACCTCGGCCCCGACCTCGCGGAGCAGCCGGGCGTGGATGCCCCGCCCCGCCGAGCCGTAGCCGACCAGTCCCACCCGCAGCGCGTCCGTCATGGCCGCCACCCTAGGCCCGGTGCACGCCCTCCTCCTGGCGGGCGAGCCGGCTCGGCCACCAGGTGCGCCGGCCGACGTCGTGCACCAGCGCCGGGACGAGCAGGCTGCGGACCACGAGCGTGTCGAGCAGCACGCCGAACGCCACGATGAACGCCAGCTGCGCGAGGAACAGCAGCGGGATCACGCCCAGCGCCGCGAACGTCACCGCGAGCACCACGCCCGCCGAGGTGATCACCCCGCCGGTGACCGCGAGCCCGCGAAGCACGCCGTCCCGGGTGCCGAGGCGCGCGCTCTCCTCGCGGACGCGGGTCATGAGGAAGATCGAGTAGTCGACCCCGAGCGCCACCAGGAACGTGAAGGCGTAGAGCGGGACGGCCGGGTCCGCGCCCGGGAAGTCGAGCACGTGCTCGAACACCAGCGCCGCGACGCCCAGGGCGGCCGCGAACGACAGCACGTTGGCGAGCATCAGCAGCACCGCGGCCACGACGGACCGCAGCAGCACCATGAGGATGAGCAGGATCACGACCAGCACGACCGGCACGATCACCCGCAGGTCCCGGGTGCCGGCGTCCTGCGCGTCGAGCGTCTCGGCGGCGGCCCCGCCCACCAGCGCGTCGGGGGCGACCTCGTGCACCGCCTCGCGCAGCCGCTCGACCGTCGCGACGCCCTCCGTGGTGTCCGCGGCGGCCTCGGTGGCGACGTCGACCCGCACGTCCCCGTCGACGACGACCGGCTCCGCGGGCTCGTCCGCACCGGGGCCACCGCTCCCCGTCGGCGCGCCCGTCGTCGCCCCGGTGTACGGGGCCGCGGACACCACGCCGTCGACGGCCAGCGCCGCCTCGACCACGGCGTCGGCCTCGTCCTGCGCCACGATCACGGTGGCGGGCTGGACGGTGCCGGCCGGGAAGTGCTCGGCGAGCACCTCCTCGCCGGCCACCGCGTCGACGTCGGTCAGGAACACGTCGGCCTGGCTGGTGCCCGAGGCCTGGAAGGTCGGCAGGAACGCCGCGCACCCGAGCAGGATGACGGTGGTCAGCACCCACACCAGCCGGTCGCGGCGGCCGACGCCGCGGGCCAGCCGGCCCCACAGGCCCTGGGCGGGCGCGGGGTGGCCGGCAGGCGCGTGCGCGCCGTGGTGGTCGTGCTCCGCGACGACGGGCGCGCCCGCCCCGACGGTCGCCGGCTCGTCGTGCGCCGGGCCCACCGCGTGCGCGCCCGGCTCGGCGACCCGGGGCACCCGCGGCCAGAACAGCACGCGGGACCGGCGCCCTGCGATCAGCAGCAGCAGCGGGAGCAGGGTGAACGCCGCCAGGTACGCGGCGGCGATCCCGAGGGCGCCGACCGGGCCGAGCGACCGGTTCGACGCGAGGTCGGACAGCAGCAGGCAGAGCAGGCCGGCGACGACGGTGCCCGCGCTGGCGGTGATCGGCTCCAGGCTGCGGCGCAACGCGCGGCGCATCGCGGCCGACGGCGAG
The DNA here is from genome assembly GCF_019091725.1 of Cellulomonas sp. GbtcB1. NCBI lineage: Bacteria > Bacillati > Actinomycetota > Actinomycetes > Micrococcales > Cellulomonadaceae > Cellulomonas > Cellulomonas sp. GbtcB1. The sequence goes on from NZ_JAGXJG010000001.1 coordinate 219,009, forward strand.
TCGACGGTGCGCAGCTCCTCGCGGTACCGGGCGACGATCAGCAGCGCGTAGTCGACGGACGCGCCGACGACGAGGATCGACAGGATGCCCTGGGCCTGGCCGTTCAGCGTCAGCACCCCGGCGTCGGCCAGGTGGTACACGGCGAGCGCGGCGGCGCACAGCGCGAACACCGCGGTGAGGATCACCGCGAGCGGCAGGAACGGCGACCGGTAGACCAGCACGAGGATCACGAGGACCGCACCGAGGGCGACGAGCAGCAGCACGCCGTCGATCCCGCCGAACGCGTTCGTGAGGTCCGCGACGAACCCGCCCGGCCCGGTCACCCAGGCGCGCAGCCCGGCCTCCCCGGACGAGTCGGCGGTCGCGCCCAGCTCGTCGGCGAGCGTGTCGCGGACCGCCTGGACCGTCGCGCCGACCACGCTCTCGTCGTCGGCGAGCGAGGCGTCCGCCTGCGCGGCGTCGAGGGACAGCGGGACCAGCAGCGCCTCGCCGTCCTCCGAGGGCACGACGACCGGGTCGGCCGTGAGCACGTCACCGAGGGTCGCCGGGTCGCCCGCGCCCGGGTCGGCGCCGGGCATCGGCACGTCCGGCAGCCCCGCGACGACGGGCTGCACCGCCTCGATCGCGGCCGGGTCCAGCGCGCCGCCGCCCTCGGCCTCGAACACCACCAGCACCGGCAGAGCCTCGGACTCCGTGAACGCCGCCGACGCCTCCGCGGCCCGCGTCGACTCGGCCGACGACGGCAGGAACGCCGCCGCGTCGTTCGTCTGCACCTGCGAGAGCTGGCCCTGGGCCATGCCCCCGAGCGAGCCCACCGCCAGCCACCCCGCGGCGACCGCCAGCACGGCCAGTCCCCGCCCGATCCCCCGTGCCCCGTTCCTCAGCATGCTGAGCACTATGCGGGATGCTCCGCGTTCCGGCAACATGAGGCCGGGGCAACTGCCCAGCAGGAGGAGAGGGACGAGTGGAGCGCGACGCCGGAGGGCCGCAGGAGCACCCGCGGTGGCAGGCGATGGCCGCGCCGGAGCCGAGCGGCTGGCCGGTGGGCCGGCTGCTGTCCGCCGCCGCGCGCCGGGTCGAGCGGGACTGGAACGCGCACCTCGCGTCCTGGGACCTCAACCACGCGAGCCAGCCCGTGCTGGTCATCCTGCTGCGCGGACCGCGCACCCAGGCGGAGCTCGCGGCGCTGTGCGACGTCACCGAGCAGACGATGAGCCGGGTGCTCGCCCGGCTCGAGCGGTCGGGCTACGTCACCCGGACGGCCCACGCCACGGACCGGCGCAAGCACCAGATCTCCGCGACCGACGCCGGGCGCGCGGCGGTGCTCGCGGCCTCGGACCCGGTCGCCGCCGAGGCGATGGTCACCGAGGGGCTGACGCCGGACCAGGTGGAGCAGCTGCGCGGGCTGCTGCTCCTGGTCGCGCGCCGCTGACGGGACGTCGTCGCGCGGCGGCGGCCCGGCCGGCGTGCGGCCGCGGGTCAGCCCTGCGCCACCCGGCCCCCGCGCTCGATCCGCCGCAGCTCGTCCGCGACCCGCGCCGCCCAGGCGTCCACCTCGTCGAAGTCGCGGAAGTCGCCCGCCTCGGCCTCGATCATCGCGACGAGCGCGCGCTCCGCGAGCCCGAGCTCGTCGCGCTGCAGCCGGCCGCCGAACGCCGCGACGCCCCGCGCCGCCACCCGCCGGGCCACGACCCGCACGTCGTCGGGCTCCGCCGCGGGCAGCGGCGGCTCCCCCACCCGGCCGGACCAGAACAACCACGTCGGCCGGGCGGCGAGCTGCGCGCCCTGCCGGTCGACGAGCTCCCGCAGCGCCGCCGCGAGCCGCCCCACGTAGACCGCCGAGCCGAGCACGACGGCGTCGTACCCGTCGACCGCCTCGACCTCGTCCGGGTCGGCCTCCACGACGTCGTGGCCCGCCGCCCGCAGCACCTCCGCCACCTCGACGCCGATCTCGCGCGTGCTGCCGTGCCGCGACGCCACCGTCACCAGGACCCGCATGGTCGCCTCCCCCGCGTCCCGGGGCCGGCACCGGCGCCGCGCCCGTCGTCCCAGCGTCACCCGCCCGCGACGTCGACCGCCAGGGACCTCGGTCCCGGCGTCCCGCACGGGCTCGCGGACGGCGCCGCGGCCGGGCGACGGCGACGGCCCGCGCGCCGGTAGACTCCCGGGTCATGGCCCGTGAGAAGAACCCGACCGCCGGCGCGGCCGCGAAGCCCGCGAAGGTGAAGAAGACCCGGTGGTACCACCAGGTCTGGCAGGCGTACCAGATGACCCGCCAGCAGGACCCGGCGGTGACCTGGCTGATCCTCGGGGTGTTCTTCGGCATCGTCGTGCTGGGTCAGGTGCTGGGCCTGTTCTTCCTCAGCTGGTGGTGGTGGCTGCTCGTCAGCATCCCGTTCGCGCTGCTCGGCGCCATGTTCACCCTGACCCGTCGCGCCGAGCGCGCCGCGTACGCCCGCATCGAGGGCCAGCCCGGTGCCGCGCTGTCCGCGCTCGGCACCATCCGCCGCGGCTGGACGTTCGCGCAGGAGCCGGTCGCCGTCGCGCCGCGCACCCAGGACCTCGTCTACCGCGGCGTCGGCCGCCCGGGCATCGTCCTGATCGGCGAGGGCCCCGCCAACCGCATCGGCAAGCTGCTCGAGTCCGAGCGCAAGCGCACCGCCCGCGTCCTGCAGGGCGTGCCGATCACGCTGATCGAGGTCGGCCGCGAGGAGGGCCAGGTCCCGCTGCCGCAGCTCGCCCGCAAGGTGCAGCGCCTGAAGCCGCAGCTCACCAAGGCCGAGGTCGGCGAGGTCGTCAAGCGCCTGCAGGCGCTCGGCGCCGTCAAGATGCCGGTCCCGAAGGGCGTCGACCCGATGCGCGTCCGCCCGGACCGCAAGGGCATGCGCGGCCGCTGAGCGGACCCGCCCCCGCACGCGCGACGCGCCCGCACCCCTGGGGGGTGCGGGCGCGTCCTGCGTCCGGCCGCGCTCCCCGCCCGCTCGGCACCCCGCCCGGCTGCCCGGCCCGGCCGCCCCGCCCGGCTGGCCCGCCGCCGAACCGTCGAACGAGCAACCGACACGTCGAGCGAGTACCCAGCGACTACTCGCTCGACGCGTCGACTACCCCCTCGCGAGAGAGGCCGGGCGCGGACGGTGCGGAGCGCAGGTGCAGAGAGGTGCGGGCGCGCCGGCGCGAGCGCCCGCGCGTCAGCGTCAGCGGCGGACGATCGCGGTGCCCGCGGAGCGGTCGTGCAGGCCGCGGCCGTCGGCGTCCCACACGACCGCGGGGATCACCAGGCAGAGCAGCACGGTGCGCACGAGCGCCAGCAGCAGGTTCGGCGGCGCGTCAGGGCCCGGGTCGGCGGGCGGCGCGTCCGGCCGGGCCACCAGAGCCGGCGGGCGGACCCGGCGCACGCGGATCCCGAGCAGCCGGTGCCCCAGCGTGCCGCCGACGGTGCCGACGAGCAGCACGTTCTCGACGGCGAACACCGCCAGCGTGCCGAGCTGCTGCGCGTCGGCGGGCAGGAACACGTTCGCGATCGCGAGGCAGGCGAACCAGTCGATCAGCAGCGCGATCAGCCGACGGCCGAGCGGCGCGAGCGACCCGCTCCCCGTGGCGGGCAGGCCCAGCCGGCTGCCGCTCGGCGCGCCGCCGCCCCCCACGGGCGGCCCCTCGAGCCACGAACCGACGTCCTCGCGATCGACCATGCGTCAACGGTAACCGCCCGTCGCGCGCGCCCCGACCGGCCCGCGTCACCTCCCCGCAACACCGATCCGGGGTCACGTAACACGGACGAAACAATCGGTACACCGGAGGGAAATCGGGCGCCCCTAGCCTCGACGGAGCCCGGTGAGGGCACGTCAACCCGAGGAGCAGCGGATGTTCAGCACGCCAGAGGAAGTCCTGGCCTTCATCAAGAACGAGGACGTCAAGTTCGTCGACGTCCGGTTCTGCGACCTGCCCGGCGTGATGCAGCACTTCAACGTGCCGGCCGCGTCCGTGGACGAGAACTTCTTCGTCGAGGGCCAGATGTTCGACGGGTCGTCGATCCGCGGCTTCCAGGCGATCAACGAGTCCGACATGAAGCTCCTCCCGGACGTGACGACGGCCTTCGTCGACCCGTTCCGCACGGAGAAGACGCTCGTGCTGAACTTCCACATCGTCGACCCGTACACCGACGAGCCCTACAGCCGCGACCCGCGCCAGGTCGCCGCCAAGGCCGAGGCGTACCTGCGCTCGACCGGCATCGCGGACACGGCGTTCTTCGCCCCCGAGGCCGAGTTCTACATCTTCGACGACGTGCGCTTCGAGACGAAGCAGAACTCGTCCTTCTACTCGATCGACTCCATCGAGGCCGCCTGGAACACGGGCCGCGTCGAGGAGGGTGGCAACCTCGGCCACAAGACCCCCTACAAGGGCGGCTACTTCCCCGTCCCGCCGGTCGACCACTTCGCCGACCTGCGCGACAAGATCTCGCTCCAGCTGGACGCCCTCGGCCTCGAGGTCGAGCGGGCGCACCACGAGGTCGGCACCGCCGGCCAGGCGGAGATCAACTACCGCTTCGACACGCTCGCCAAGTCGGCCGACAAGGTGCAGCTGTTCAAGTACGTCGTGAAGAACGTGGCGCACCAGGACGGTCGCACCGCGACCTTCATGCCGAAGCCGCTGTTCGGCGACAACGGCTCGGGCATGCACGTCCACCAGTCCCTGTGGAAGGACGGCAAGCCGCTGTTCTTCGACGAGAAGGGCTACGGCGGCCTGTCCGACCTCGCCCGCTGGTACATCGGCGGCCTGCTCAAGCACGCCCCGTCGCTGCTGGCCTTCACCAACCCGACGGTGAACTCCTACCACCGCCTGGTCCCGGGCTTCGAGGCGCCGGTCAACCTGGTCTACTCGGCCCGCAACCGCTCGGCGTGCATCCGCGTCCCCGTGACCGGGTCGAACCCGAAGGCCAAGCGCATCGAGTTCCGCGTGCCGGACCCGTCGTCCAACCCGTACCTGGCGTTCGCCGCCATGCTGATGGCGGGCCTCGACGGCATCCAGAACCGCATCGAGCCGCCGGAGCCGGTCGACAAGGACCTGTACGAGCTGCCCCCCGAGGAGCACGCGCAGATCGCCCAGGTGCCCGGCACGCTCGCCGAGGTGCTGGACAACCTCGAGGCCGACCACGACTGGCTGACCGCCGGCAACGTGTTCACCCCGGACCTGATCCAGACCTGGATCGACTACAAGCGGTCCGCGGAGGTCGACCCGATTCGGCTGCGCCCGCACCCGCACGAGTTCGAGCTCTACTACGACGTCTGATCGGCTGCTCCCGGTCAGTGCGCATGCGAGGGGCGTCTCCCGTCAGGGAGGCGCCCCTCGTGGCGTCCCTGGGCCGGACGGTCGAGAATGGACCCCAGCCGGCGGCCGGAGTCCTCCGCGCCGGCCCCACCCCCTCTCTTCACCCCTGGGAGTCCTGTGCTCACCGTCAACGCCTACGCCGCCCCCTCCGCGACCGAGCCGCTCGTCCCCGTGACGATCGAGCGTCGCGACGTGGGCCCGAAGGACGTGCTGATCGAGATCCGCTACGCCGGCGTCTGCCACTCCGACATCCACACCGTCCGGGGCGACTGGGGCCCCATCACCTACCCGCAGGTCGTCGGGCACGAGATCGTCGGCGTGGTCGCCGAGGTCGGCGCCGAGGTCACCCGGCACGCCGTCGGCGACCGCGTCGGGGTCGGCTGCATGGTCAACTCCTGCCGCGAGTGCGAGAACTGCCGCGCGGGCCTGGAGCAGTACTGCCTCGAGGGCAACACCCAGACCTACGCGTCCGTCGACCGCGACGGCACGATCACGCAGGGCGGCTACTCGACCCACGTTGTCGTCGACGAGGACTTCGTGCTCCGCGTGCCGGAGGCCATCCCGTTCGACAAGGCCGCGCCGCTGCTGTGCGCCGGCGTGACCACGTACTCCCCCCTCGCGCACTGGGGCGCCGGCCCGGGCAAGAAGGTGGCGGTCGTCGGCATGGGCGGCCTCGGCCACATGGCCGTCAAGCTCGCGCACGCCATGGGCGCCGAGGTCACCGTGCTGTCCCGCACGCTGAGCAAGAAGGCCGACGGCCTCGAGCTCGGCGCGGACCACTACTTCGCCACCGAGGACCCGGCGACGTTCGCCGAGCTCGCGAACACCTTCGACCTCATCGTCAACACGGTGTCCGCGGTCGTCGACCTGGGCGCGTACCTGTCCCTGCTCCGGCTCGACGGCACCCTGGTGAACGTCGGCGCCCCCGGCGAGCCGCTGCCCGTCCAGGTGTTCACGCTGTTCGGCAACCGCCGCTCGTTCGCCGGGTCGAGCATCGGCAGCATCGCCGAGACGCAGGAGATGCTCGACTTCTGCGCCGAGCACGGCATCGCACCCGAGACCGAGCTGATCGCGGCCGACGAGGTCAACGAGGCGTACGAGCGCGTGCTGCGCTCGGACGTGCGGTACCGGTTCGTCATCGACGTCGCGACGATGGCCTGAGCGCTCGCGTGCACGGCGCAGCCCCCTCCCGCACCGCGCGGGAGGGGGCTGTGCCGTTCCCGGCCCGCGAACCCGCCCCACGGCCACCCGCGCGACCGTAGAGTCGCCGGTCATGGGGGCGGACCGCATGGCCGAGGTGCAGCTCGACGACGTCATGGAGCCGCAGCAGGACCCGGTCGCGCCGTCGCGCACCGCCGCGCGCGCCCGCGCGCTGCTGCGCCGCTGGTGGCCGGTGCCGGTCGCGGTGGTCCTGGCGCTGGTCGCGGCCCAGATGGTCGCCGACCGCCGGGACGAGGCCGCGGCGGAGCGCCTGCGCGCGACGCCGGGCGTCCTCGCCGAGACCGTCACCGCTCCCCTGGAGGCGGCGCCGTGGGGCACGGCCGACGCCATGGGGCTGCTGGCGTCCGGGACCCGGACCGCGGACGGGCTGATCGCAGGCGTGCTGACGCCGGGCAGCGGCGAGCCCGCCGCCGTGGTGGCGCTGGACCCGGGCACCGGCGAGGAGCGGTGGCGCGCCGAGATCGGGGTGCTGGTGACCGAGGACGGGTACACGCGCAGCGTGGCGTGCACCTCGGGCTCCGACGGCCCCGCGGCGACGCTGTGGTGCGCCGTCACCGACGGCCCCTCGGGCGACGGGGGCCCGGTCACGACCCGGCTGGTCGAGGTCGACCTCGCCGCCCGGGCGGTGGCCGGCGCCCGGGAGCTGGAGCCCGGTGCCGAGGCGACGGTCGTCGGGGAGGTGCTCGTCGTCGGCGTCCGCCGCGACGACGGGGTCGTCCTCACAGGCAGCGACGTCCGCGGCACGGAGCGGTGGCGCACCGAGATCGACGACCCGGTCGACCCGTCCTTCTGGAGCGGCTGGCTCGTCTCCGCCGGTGGGCACCTGTTCGTCCAGGGCACCGCCGCCACCTGGGCGGTCGACCCCGCGGACGGCCGGATCGAGGCGGACGCCGACGCGCTGTACGCGGCGCGCGGCGACGCGCTGGTGGCCGTGCCGACGACGGGCGCGCTGCGCCTGCTCGGGCCGGACGGCAGCGCGACCGCGACGCTCGACGGCTACCCGCTGTACCTGTCGCCCGACGACGGCTCCGCGCCCGGCGTCCAGCCCGTGTCCGCGCCCGACGGGTCGGGGAGCGTCGTGCGCGGCGTCGAGGCCGCGACCGGGCGCACGCTGTGGGAGCGTCCCGGGGAGACGGGTCCCCGCAGCGGCTACCTCCTGCTCGACGGCGTGCTGTACGGGACCGACCTGACCGTCGTCTGGGCCGTCGACGCGCTCACCGGGGCGGAGCGCTGGAGCACCACCGCGCCGCCCGTCGACGGCACGGGGCTGATGACCGACGGCCGGCACCTGCTGCGCGCCGAGCGCGAGGACGGCACCGCCGACCTGGTGCTGTCGGCCTACGACCTCGGGTCCGGGCGCCGTGCCTGGACCACCCCCGTCCCGGACGGGGTCGACTCCCTGTGGTCGTGGGACGGGGCGCTGTACGGCTACGGCTCCGGCGGGCGGGAGATGGTGCTGCTGCGGTGACCGGCGGGACGTCGGCCGCGGCGTCGCGGAACTACGGGGCCCGCACCGCGAGCAGGTCCTCGACCGGGGCGAGCTCGACGAGGCCCCGCGCCCGCCGCGCCAGGTCCGCGTCCGACGCGACGAGCACGTCCGCCTGCAGCCGGGCGACCGCGACGTACTCCGCGGGCGCGACGTCGTCCCAACCGCGCTCGGTGGCGATCCGCCAGGCCACGGCCCGCGAGACCCGGTCGCCGAGCAGCCGCACGCGCATCGTCGTCAGCCCGTCGAGCAGCCGTTCGGCCCGCGCGGCGTCGAGGGTCCCGGCGCGGACGGCGCGGTAGAGCAGGCCCATCGCCTCCGAGCGGAGCAGGTTCGGGGCGACCAGCTGGTGCCCGTCCGGCACGACGAACCCCTCCTCGACCAGGCGCACGGCCGTCGGGGCGTCGATCGCGAAGCGCGTCATCGCCGTTCCTCCCCCGCGCCGCCGAGCCGCGCCCACTCCCCCTCGGACACCACCTCGACCGTCCCGTCGGCGACGACGATCGCCGTCTGCTCGTCGATCGCGTAGGCCGGCACCCCGCCGAGGCCGGCAGCCCACCGCTCCGCGGCCGCCCTCGTGTTCGTCGGGAACGCGTCCAGGTGTGGGAAGATCGCGAACGGCACGACCCCGAGGGCGCTGTCGTCCGGGGCGTCGGCCCACTCGACGAACATCTCGCCGATCCGCGGCGCCATGACCATGCTCCCGGCGCTGACGCCGACCCACACCAGGTCGGGCAGGCCCGGGAGCAGGTCCGCCAGCCCGGACTCGCGCACCCAGTGCGCGAGGTAGGTCGCGTCACCGCCGTCCACGAGCAGCACGTCGGCGTCCCGCACCCACGGCGCCCAGCGCTCGGCGCCGATCGTCGGCAGCGCGGTGAGCTCGAGGACCCCGAGCGACGCCCAGCCGAGGCCTGTCAGGTGCTCGAACCCCGGCTCGGCCGCGACGAGGCCCCGCACCGACCCCGGACCGCAGAGCGGGTGGCCCCACTGGGCGGTCGGGACGACCAGGGCGCGGCACTCGGCGACCGGCCGGGGCAGCAGCCGGTCGAGCGCGGCGCGGATGCTGAGGTTGGTGACGCCGCCGGACGTGAGCAGGAGCTGCACGGGTCCTCCCGGGTTCGCGTGCCGTCGGTCGGGCCCATCCTGCACCCGGGACGGTGGTCGGGGCACCCGTCGCGAGCGCGTAGGATCGCGCTCATGCGAACGATTCTCATTCCCATCGCGGCGGGTCTCGCGATGACGGTCGCGATCACCGGGTGCGCGGCCCCCGCCGACCCGGCCGGGGCCGCGCCGTCCGACGCCCCCGACGGCGTGACCCTGACCAGCTGCGGCCTCGACGTCACGGTGACCGCTCCCCCGGAGCGAGCGGTCACGCTCGAGCAGGGCGCCACCGAGCTGCTGCTCGCGCTGGGCCTCGGCGACCGGATGGCCGGCACCGCGTACCTCACCGACGCGGTCGCCCCCGCGTACGCCGAGGCGTACGCCGCGGTTCCCGTGCTGGCCGACCAGTACCCGACCGCGGAGCAGCTGCGGGAGACCGCGCCGGACTTCGTCTACTCGATGCGCGCGTCCGCGTTCGCGGCGGACGGGGTCGGCGCACGGGCGGAGCTGACGGACCTCGGCGTCCCGGCCTACCTGTCGGCGAACGACTGCGAGGACCCCGCGCTCGTCGCGGACGAGGTCGGGTTCGAGCAGATCTTCGCCGAGGTCACCGACCTCGCGACGCTGTTCGGCGTCGAGGACCGGGGCGCGGAGCTGGTCGCGGACCAGCGCGCCGTGCTCGACGAGGTCGGCGCGGCCGCGCCCGACGCCGGCGGCCTGGACGTGGCGTGGATCTACTCCACGATCAACGGCGCGCCGATCGTCGCCGGGAGCGCGGGCCTGCCGCAGACGCTCACCCAGCTCGCCGGCGCGAGCAACGCGTTCGCCGACCTCGACGCGCAGTGGACCGAGACGAGCTGGGACGCGATCGCCCAGCGCGACCCGGACGTCCTCGTGCTCGCGGACCTGTCCCGCGGCCTGGCCGGCGACAGCGCCGCCGACAAGACCGCCCAGCTGCGCGCCGACGCGGTGACCGCGCAGCTCTCCGCGGTGCGGGACGACCGGCTCGTGGCGATCCCGGCGACGGAGATGGACCCGTCCGTCCGCAGCATCGACGCGCTCGCGACGCTGTCCGGCGCGCTCGTCGGGTTCGCGGGGGTGGACCGGTGACCGCCGTCGCCGACTGGTCGCGCGCGCACCTCGCGGCCTGGGACCGCCAGCAGGCGGCGTACATCAACCGGCGCGAGGACCGGTTCGGGGTGATGCTCGACGTGCTCGCCGAGACCGCGCCCGCCGGCGCCCTCGTGGTCGACCTGGCGTGCGGCCCCGGCTCGGTCTCCGCGCGGGTGCTCGACCGGTTCCCGGGCATGACCTGCGTGGCGGTCGACCTCGACCCGCTGCTGGTCGAGCTCGGGCGGCAGGCGCTGGCCGGCCACGGCGACCGCGTCGAGTTCCACGAGGCCGACCTGTGGGACCCGGCCTGGACGCGCGTCCTCGGCGGACGGCGCCCGCACGCCGTGCTGTCGTCGACCGCCCTGCACTGGCTGCCCGCCGACGTGCTGGCCCGCGTCTACCGCGACGCGGCGGCCGTCCTCCAGCCCGGCGGCGTGCTGCTCAACGCCGACCACCTGCGGCAGCCGTCCGGGCGGCCGCTGTTCGAGGAGCTCGGGAGGCGCGACGACGCCGCGACGCAGGCGCGCGACCACGCCGCGGGCGCGCTGACCTGGGACGCCTGGTTCGCGGAGCTCGTCGCGCACCCGCACTTCGCGCTGCTCGCCCCCGAGCGCGAGCGACGCTACGCGGAGCGGCCGCCGAACCCGGACCTCGGGCTCGACTTCCACGTGGCCGCCCTGCGCGCGGCGCAGTTCCGCGAGGCGGGACCCGTGTGGCAGCACCTCGATGACTACGTCGTCCTCGCGCAGCGCTGACCTGGCGGCGCGCGCGGGGTCCGCGGGTCCGGCGGCCGCGACGGCCGGGGCGGCACTGCTGCTCGCGGCCGTCGCGTTCGCCGCCGTCGGGGTCGGCGGCGGGGAGATCACCTGGGGCGAGACCGCGCGGTCGCTGGCCGGGCACCTCGGCCTCCCGGTCGCGCCGCTCCCCAGGCTGACCGACTCGGTGGTGTGGGAGCTGCGCGCGCCGCGGGTGCTGCTCGCGGCGGTGGCCGGGGCCGGGCTCGCCGTGTGCGGCGCGGTGCTGCAGGCCGTGACCCGGAACGCCCTCGCCGAGCCGTACCTGCTTGGCATCTCGTCGGGCGCGTCGACCGGCGCCGTGCTGGTGCTGGTCACCGGCCTCGGCGCGGGGACGGTCTCGCTCGCTGGCGGCGCGCTGGTCGGCGGGCTCGCGGCGTTCGGGCTGGTGCTGCTCCTGCTCGGCCGCGGGACGACGGGCTCCGGCCGGCTCGTGCTGACCGGGGTGGTCGTCGGCCAGCTGTTCGCCGCCGTGACCTCGCTCGTGCTGCTCGGGTGGGGCGACGCCGACGCGGCCCGCGGGCTCACGTACTGGCTCACGGGCTCGCTCGCCGCCGCGCGCTGGCCCGCCGTCGTCCTGTGCGCGGCCGTGACCGCGATCGCCCTCGTGGTGCTGCGGCTCGTCGCGTCCGACCTCGACGCGTTCGCGTTCGGCACCCGGACCGCCGCCTCGCTCGGGGTCCCGGTGGCGGCGGTGCGCACGGTCTCACTCGTCGCGACCGCGGCGGTCACCGCGGTCGTCGTCTCCAGCGTGGGCGCCATCGGGTTCGTCGGCCTGATCGTGCCGCACGCGGTCCGGGCGGTCGTGGGTCCCCTGCACCGGCGGCTGCTCCCGGTCAGCGCGGTGGGCGGCGCGCTCGTCCTGATGCTGGCGGACGCCGTCGCGCGGACCGCGCTCGCCCCCCGGCAGCTGCCCGCGGGCGTCGTCACCGCGCTGCTGGGCGTCCCGGTGTTCCTCGTGATCCTGCACCGCCGGGAGCGCGCGTGAGCGCCCCGCCGGACCTCGGCGCCCCGCCGCGCGCCGTTCCCCTGACCGGCGCAGGGCTGACCGTCCGCGTCAGCGGCCGCGCCGCGCCGATCCTCGACGGGGTGGCGATCGCCGCCCCGCCCGGCCGCGTCACCGGGCTGCTGGGGCCGAACGGCTCCGGCAAGTCCACGCTGCTGCACACGTTGGCCGGGGCGACCGTCCCGCAGGCGGGCGAGGTGCGGCTCGGCGGCCGGCCGCTCGGGGACGTGCCGCGACGGGAGCGCGCCCGGGTCCTCGCGGTCATGGAGCAGAGCAGCGACGCCGACACCGACCTCACCGTCGACGACGTGGTCGCGCTCGGCCGGCTGCCGCACCGGAGCCGCCTCGCCCCCGCCGGGCCGGACGACGCCGCGGCGTGCGCCCGGGCGCTGGACCTCGTCGGCATGGCCGGCACCGGGCGGCGCCGGTGGCGCACGCTGTCGGGCGGCGAGCGCCAGCGGGTGCACGCCGCGCGGGTCCTCGCCCAGGAGCCCGCCGCCCTCCTGCTCGACGAGCCCACCAACCACCTCGATGTCCGGCACCAGCACGAGCTGCTGGGCCTGCTCGGGCGGCTCGCCGGGGACGGTCTGACGGTGGTCGTCGTGCTGCACGACCTGGCGCTGGCCGCTCGGTACTGCGACCGGCTGGTCGTGCTCCGGGACGGGCAGGTGCACGCGGCCGGCGCCACCGCGGACGTGCTGACGCCGACGGTGGTGCGGGAGGTGTTCGGGGTCGACGCCGCGGTCACACGGGAGGCGGGGCGGGTGCGGGTGGATGTGCTGGGGGCGGCGGGCGGCTGAGCCGGGCGGACGGCCGCGGCGGCGCGTGTCGGTGCCGTGCGGCAGCATGGCCCGGTGAGCAGCGAGGTGACGGCCCCGCGCCTGCGCACCGAGCCGAGCATCGCGCACCTGGACGCGGACGCCTTCTTCGCGTCGGTCGAGCAGGCGCAGCGCCCGTCGCTGCGCGGGCGCCCGGTGCTGGTCGGCGGGACGGGTCCGCGCGGGGTAGTCGCCGCCGCGTCCTACGAGGCCCGCGCGATGGGCGTGCGCTCGGCGATGTCGATGGCGAGCGCCCGGCGCGCGTGCCCGCAGGCGACGGTCGTGGTCCCCCGGTTCGACGCGTACACCGCGTACTCGGCGCGGATCATGGCGGCGCTGCGCGAGCGGACCGACGCGGTCGAGCCGCTGAGCATCGACGAGGCGTTCGCCGACCTCGGTGCCGTGCACCCGGGGGCGGACGGCTGGCCCGGGGTCGCCCGGGACCTGCGGGAGCGCGCGGTCGAGCTCGCCGGCGTGCCGGTGTCCGTCGGGATGGGCCGGTCCAAGCTCGTCGCGAAGCTCGCCTCCGCTGCGGCCAAGCCCGCGGGGGTCGTGGTGGTCGCGCCCGAGGACGAGGACGCGTTCCTGCTGCCGATGCCGGTGCGGTCGCTGTGGGGCGTCGGGCCGGTGTCCGCGGAGCGGCTCGAGAAGATCGGCGTGCGCACCGTCGAGGACCTGCGCGGGCAGCCGCTCGACACCCTGACGATGGTGCTGGGCGAGGCGGCCGGGTCGAACCTGTTCCGGGTCGCGCGCGGCTGGGACGACCGGCCCGTGGCCGAGACCCGGGAGCGGAAGTCCGCCGGCGCCGAGCACACGTTCGAGCGCGACCTGCACGGCCGGGCCGAGGTCGCGGCGCAGCTGCCCGCCGTGGTCGACCAGGCGTACACCCGCCTGGAGCGGCACGGCGGCGCGGCCCGGACGGTGACGGCGAAGGTGCGGTTCGCCGGGTTCAGCACGGTGACCCGCGCGGTGTCGCTCCCGTCGCCGACGGCGGACCGGGCGGCCCTGCACGAGGCGGCGGCGCGGGCGCTGGACCTGGTGGAGCTGGCCGAGCCGGTACGGCTGCTGGGGGTCGCGTTCAGCGGGCTGTCGGAGCACGCGCAGCTGATGCTGGACCTGGCGGGACCGGTCGACCCGGCCGCCACGGCCGACCCGGCGGTTCCGGGAGCGCCGGCCGGTGCCGAGGGCGGCGCCGCGGCGGGCGACGAGGACCCGGACGCGCTCCGCCCCGTCGTCCGTCGCCGACGCGGTCGGCTCCGGGTCGACGACGCCGCCCCCGGTCTCGACGTGCGGCACCCGGTGCACGGCCGGGGCTGGGTGGTGAAGGCGCGCGACGACGGCCGGGTCGCGGTCCGGTTCGAGACCGCCGCGACCGGGCCGGGACGGCAGATCTGGCTGGACCCGGCGACGGAGGAGGTCGAGCTGGTCGGCGCGCTCGGGCCTGACGGGGCGGAGCTGGAGGACGCCGTCGCCGCGCAGGACCCCGATCCCGCCTAGCGACGGACCGTGCTCGGCACCGCACCACCCGGCGCGGTGGCATCGCGGGCACCGGGTCGATGTGCCCGAGCGGCTCCCGCACCAGGGGTTCGTCGCGCACCTGCCCCGCCTGCGCGACCACTCGCCGGCGGCCGCGAGGCGGGGGCCCAGCGCACGCACCGCCGCCGCGTCGATAGTGATCTCCGCGTCCGCGTCGTCCGTCGTCGGTCGTGCCCGACCGACGACGCGGGGCTGGTCGAGCAGCTCCAGCGCCTCGCCCGGCGGCACGCCGCGCGCGTCCTGGACGACGACCCGTTCGCCCTCGCCAAGGCCAGGCTGCTCGCCTGAGTCCTCCACAGGTGCGCATCGCGTGCTCCGTCCCCAGGGCGGGGATCGGGCGCCGGGGTCGTGTCGGTGGTGGTCGGTAGTGTCGTTCCATGGCATCTGACCTGCAGGAACACCCCGACGGCGACCCGGTCGCGGTCCCGGTGCTGCCGGTCTACGGGCCCGACGGGACCTGCCTGACGGACTTCGGTCCGGACCCGGCCGTGGCGGCCGGTGGGGCGCCGCGGACCGGTGAACAGCGGCAGATCGAGGCGATCCGTTCCTGCGAGCCGGGGCCGGTGCTGGACGCGTGGCTGCGGGGCCTGGACCTGGACGTGCTGTCCTCGAAGGTCCTGGTCGAGGTGATCGCCGCCCGCACGCGCATGGAGTCCTACCAGCACGCCGCGAAGTTCGACGCGATCGCCGTGCTCGCCTCGCGCGAGGAGATGAGCCCGGACTGGTCCCCGCTGGCCGGTGCCCCGCCGACGCAGACCTGCGTGGCCGGCGACGAGCTCGCCATGCGGCTGGGCTGGCCCCGGGTGACCGCGACGAAGACCGTGCACCGCGCCCTGGTGCTCGACGGGATGCTCGGGGCCACCCGGGAGGCCCTGGAGGTCGGGCATCTCGACGCGGCCAAGGCCGAGGTCCTCACCGACCTGCTGGCCGACCTGCCGTTCCAGGTCGCGCACGCGGTGGAGGACGCGGTGCTGCCGGACGCGCACCAGTGCTCGGTTGCCGAGCTGCGCCAGCGGGTGGCGCGGGAGATCCGGTTGGTCGACCCCGAGGGCGCCGCCGCCCGCCGCGAACGGGCCCGCTGCACCCGGAAGGTCTCCCACCCCCGCCCGCAGCCGGACGGGATGGCCTCGATGTGGTTGGTCCTCGACGCGGCGGACGCGCTGCGGGTCGACGGAGTGCTCACGCACGCCGCGAAGACCGCCAAGGCCCTCGGCGACGACCGCACCCTGGACCAGCTGCGCGCCGACGGCCTGCGCGACCTGGTCGTCGGGGACGTGCCGGAGTCGGACGGGCCGGCGTTCGAGGTCCAGCTGTCACCGGGCCTGCCGGTGCCGCCGGAGCCGAAGCGCTCGTGGAACGGGGCGACCTTCACCGACCGCGACGGTGTGATGCTCACCCGCCCGGTCGAGCCGATCCCGATCGCCACCCTCACCCCGCTCGACGACACCGCCACGCATCCCGCGACTGACCAGGACAGCCCTGCGTCGCCGTCCGACGCACCGTCCGAAACGACGGCACCGAGCGCACCACCCGAAGCCGCGCCGCCCGGCGCACCGTCCAAGGCCACGCCGACCCACGCACCGACCGGGATCGCTGGACCCGCCGTCGCAGGCACCGCACCCGTACGTGCGCCGAGTGCCGTCGCGACCGCACCCGAGCGTCGCGGCTGCACCCGCTGCTCGGGCCGCCCCGGCGCCGAGGTCCGCATCACCATCCCCGCCTCCACGCTCCTCGGGCTGGACGACCAGCCCGCCCACCTCGACGGCCACGGCCCCATCGACGCCGTCCAGGCCCGCGCCCTCGCGATCGGCGGGGTCTGGCAGCGGGTCGTCACCGACCCGCTCACCGACCGGGTCCTGGACGTCGGCCGCGAACGCTACCGACCACCCGCCGCGCTGGCGGACCTGATCCGCACCCGAGACAGGACGTGCGCCGCACCCGGGTGCAGGGTCCCGGCCTGCGCCTGCGAACTCGACCACACCCAGGAGTTCCACCCACAACCGGGCGGTGATCCCGACACGCCCCTGGGCCGCACCGACGCCGACAACCTCGGACCGGTCTGCCACCGACACCACCGCCTCAAGACCGACGGCGGCTTCCGGCTGCGCCAGATCAGCCCCGGGCTGTTCGAGTGGATCACCCCCACCGGGCACCGGTACCTCACCCGACCCGGCACCGGGCAGACCCACGACGCCACCACCGACCCGTACGACGCACCACCGCCGTTCTGAGGCGAGGGCACGCCCGTCGCCGACATGCGTCTCGACCACCCCGTGCCGGACCCGCGGTCCGCGACGGCTCGCGCCCCGCGGCCCCGTCCTCGCCACGTCGCGCCCGTCAGTGGCCGGTGCCAGCATCGGGGTATGCGGATCAGGCATCAGGTGACGGTGTTCGACACGGCCGACCTCGCGACGGAGAGCACGTTCTGGGCAGGCGTCCTCGGCGGGACCGTTGAGCCCGACGACGACTGGCACATGCTCTACGTCGACGGCGAGCCGCGGATGGGGTTCCAGCTGGCCCCGGACCACGTGCGGCCCGACTGGCCGGACGGCGAGCAGCAGCAGCAGATCCACCTCGACCTCTACGTCGAGGACCTGGCGGAGGCGCACGCGCGCGTCATCGGGCTGGGCGCCGAGCTCCTGAAGCCCGCGGACGACCCGACCGCTCCCGAAGGCTTCCAGGTGTACGCGGACCCGTCGGGGCACCCGTTCTGCCTCTGCTGGTGACGACCTCGCGTCACGCCCCGCCGACGCCGACCAGGTGCTCGCGCTCCGCGAGGTGCCGGGCGACCGCCGCGGGGTCGGTCCGCGCCGACAGGTAGCCGAGGTAGCCGTCGGGCCGGATCAGCGCGGCGCCGTCGTGACCGATCCCGTACCGGTCGGCGACGACGCCGCCCGGGTCGACGAGCACGGGGCCGCCGCTCGACCCGTCCGGTGCCGACTGCGTCGACGGTCGCGTCGACGCAGGCGGCGCCGGGACCACCGGCACCACGGTCCCGAGCCCGCCGAGCACCGCCCGCAGCCGGTCGTGCGACGTCGGCGACAGGCACGTGGTCAGCAGCAGGTGCCCGGGCCGTCGCAGCAGGTCGCCGATGCGGGCGGGGCCGCCGTCCGCGTCGGAGAGCCCCGCCGGATCCGGCGCGTGGTCGCCCGGGCACGCCCCGCGGACCCCGTCCCCGCCGCCGACGGCCGGGCTCCCCCGGTACCGCAGCCGCACCTCCGCGAGGCTCGCCGCGACCGCCTCCCCGACCGCCGGCAGGTGGCCGAGCAGCAGCAGCCCGACGTCGCGGAGGTGCCCCCGCGGCCCCTGCGTGGCGACGGCGTGCGTGAGCCGGGTGGTCTGCCGGACGACCGCGGCGCCGACGGGGTGGCGCTCCGCGTGGTAGCTGTCGAGCAGCGCGTCCCCCGCCCGACCGGTGCTGACCAGCGCGAGCTTCCACGCCAGGTTCACCGCGTCCTGCATCCCCGTGTTCATGCCCTGGCCGCCGGCGGGGCTGTGCACGTGCGCGGCGTCGCCGGCGAGCAGCACCCGGCCGTGGCGGTACCGCTCGACCTGGCCGTGGTGCACCTCGAACCCGACGAGCCACCGGGCATCGCCCAGCCGCCAGTGCTCGCCCATGCGCTCGTCGACGAGCCGCTGCACCTCGGCGAGCGTGGGGTCGCCGGAGGGGCCCGGGGCGGGGACCTGGATCAGGAACCGCGTCCGCCCGTCCGGCATCGGGAACGCCCCGGACACGCCGTCCGCCCCGGCGAACAGCCGGATGGTGTCCGGCGGGAGCGTGGTCGCCGCGGCGACGTCGGCGAACAGGAAGTGCTCGCCGTGGAACACGCCCTCGATCCGCTCGCCCACCGCGGCGCGGACCCGGCTGTGCCCGCCGTCGGCGCCGACCACCCAGCCGACGCGCGCCCGCTCGGGCCCGGCCACGGACTCCAGCGTCACGTCGACGCCGCCGTCGTCCTGGGTCAGGTCGGTGAGCCGCACCCCGCGCTCGACGACGACGCCCAGCCGCGCGGCGAGGCCCGCGAGCACCGCCTCGGTCACCGGCTGCGGGGTGTCGAGCGCGCGCGGGTACCGGGAGTCGATGCCGCGGGTGGACGCGCGCAGGCGCAGCGTGCCCGCGGCGCCGGACCGGACCTCGACGGCCGTGATCTCGACCGCCCGCCCGGCGAGCTCGTCCAGGACGCCCATCGCGGCGAGGTGCTCCTGGGTGCGGGCGTGCACGATGACCGCGCGCGACTGCTCCGTGGGCTCCGGCAGCGCGTCGACGAGCCGGACCCTGGCGCCCTGGCGCGCGAGCTCGCAGGCGGCGGTCAGGCCCACGGGACCCGCGCCGACGACGAGCACGGTGGAGGACGCTCCCCCGCTGCCGACCATCGCGCCTCCGTCCGGCTGCCGCCCGCGGTGCGCGGCCCGGCCCGCGCCCACCGTGACGGCGCGCGGCGCGCCACGGCCTCATCCGACGCGGATGACCCGCGCCGACGCGTGACCCGGGCCGACCCGCGACCCGGGCCGACCCGCGACCGGGCGCTCAGCCCCGCTGCCGGCGGGCCACCGCGGCCGCCAGCACCGGCGCGCCCTCGCCGGCGAGCCTCGCCACCGCCGACGGCCGGCCCGCCATCGCCATGACCAGGTCGAGCGTCGTGCCGGTGACCTCCGGGCCGTCGCCGGCGCGGAACCCGCCGTCGTCCGCGACCAGCCGCACGCCCTTCGCGACCGTGCGGGACGCCACGGCGAAGTCCCGCCGGGCGTAGCCCGCCGCGACCGCCTCGACGGCCTCCGGGTCCGGGGCGCCGGGCAGCCCGAGCGGCTCGCGGACGTCGGTGCCGTGCACGACGACCTCGCCGAGCCACGCCCACAGGTCGCCCGTGGGCGCGACCCGGGAGTCGACGACGGCCCGGAAGCCGGCCAGCGTGTCCGCGGGCGCCGGGCCGCGGTGCTCGGCGAGCCTGCGCGCGTTGTGCCGGTCGGCGTCGAACCGCGCGGCGGCGATGCTGCGCAGCCACGCCCACCGCCCCGTGCTCGCCCCGGCGGTCAGGTGCGCGACGACGTCCTCGACGGACCAGTCGCCGCACAGTGTCGGCGCCGACCACGCCTCGGGGGGCAGGGCGGCCAGCTCCGCGGCGAACCGCGCCCGCTCCTCCCGGATGGCCGACCAGTACCGCTCGGGTGCCCAGGGGGCCATGTGCGCTCCGCGTCCTCGGTGGGCCCCGCCGGTCAGGCGGGGAGGGCGAGCTCGCCCCGCACGATGCTGTCACCCGAGTGGGCCGGATCGCCGTCGAACGGCTCGGCGGACACGTCGACGACGGGGAACTCGGCGAGGTCGAGGCCGGGCGGGAGCGCGAACCGGCCCTCGTCGCCGTCGAGCAGGCCGAGCGACACGAGTCGGGTCGCCCCGGCGTCGAGCAGCCACACCTCGCGGAAGCCGTCGGCGTCGGCGTCGGTCACGCGGACCACCAGGGTGCGCCGGCCCTGGGCGTCCTCCTCGACCTGGGCGTCGCCCGAGGCGGACCAGCCGGGCAGGGCCTCGAGCCGGACCTCGGCGACGACCGTCTCGGAGTCCGGGCGCAGCGCGGCGGAGACGGCGAGGCCGCCCGCGACGCCGCCGACGACGAGCCCGGCGGCCGCGGCGGCGAGCCAGGGGCCACGCCGGTGGCGGCGCGGGGACTCAGGAGCAGGGTCCCCCGAGCCGTCGTCCGCCGGGCGGTCGACCACGGACCCGTCGCCGCGAGCGAGGTCCATGCCCTCCGGCACCACGTCCTCCGCGAGCCCCAGCTCGTCCCGCACCCGCCCCCACACCGCGGCGGGCGGCGGGACCAGCTCGCCCGCGTCGCCGGCGCGCGCCACGGCCGCCGCGGCGGCGAGCGACGCCACCTCCCGGGCGCAGTCGGCGCACGACGCGAGGTGCGCGCGGGGCGCCGCGTCGAGCGGCTCGCCCAGCGCGGCCAGGGCGACGTCGTCAGGGTCGAGGTGCGGCACCGTCCACCTCCAACCGGTCGCGCAGCCGTTGCAGGCTACGACGGATGTGGCTCTTCACCGTGCCGAGGGGCAGGTCGAGCCGCCGGGCGATCTGGTCGTGCGTGAGGTCGTCGTAGAACGCGAGGGCCAGGATCGTGCGCTGCGGCTCGCCGAGCCGGTGCAGCTCGTCGACGACGACGACGTGGTCGGCCACCCGGGCCGCCTCCGGCTCCGGCTCCCGGCCGGCGCGGGCGGCGACCGCCCGCAGGTCCCGGGCGTCCCGGCTGCGGCGGGCGAGCGCGTCGGCGACGGCGTTCCGGGTGATGCCGGTGAGCCAGGCGCGCAGCGGTCCCCGGTCCGCGCGGTAGCCGGACCGCCCGCGCCAGGCGGCGACGAACACCTGCTGGGTGACGTCCTCGGCGTCCGCCCCGGACCCGAGCGCCCGCAGGGCCACCGTGTGCACGAAGGCCGACCACCGCCGGTACGCCTCGGCGAGCGCCTGCTCGTCCCCCGCCTCGAACGCGCGGGCCAGGGCGTCGTCGTCCCACTCGGGCGGCGGGCGCAGGTGCGCGACGGGGCTGGACAGGGCGCGCCTCCTCGCGGGCCGGGTCCCGCCGCGGGCTGCGGGGGTCGCGGAGGCCATCATGCGCCGACCGGGGTGGCGGTGACCAGCACGTTGTCGACGTAGTGCCGCGTGTCCCGGTCGAAGGCGCCGCCGCACGTGACCAGGGCGAGCCGCGGCGGGCCGTCCCGGGTGAACACGTCCGGCCACCGCGCCTCGTCCTTCGGGAACCGGGTCACGGCGTCGACGGCGTACGTGCGGGTGCTGCCGTCCGCGAGCGCGACCTCGACGGCGTCGCCGGGCCGGACGTCGACCAGGTGCACGAACGGCCCGGTCCCGCCGGACGCGATCGAGTCGACGTGCGCGGCGACCACCGTGGTCCCGGCCGGGTCGCCGGGGTCGGCACCGAACCGGTACCAGCCGCCGCGCTCGGCCAGCGGCGGGATCTCCATCTGCCCGTCGGCCGCGACGCCGACCGGGTCGACGGGGACGTCGACGTCGCGGCCGGGGATCACGACCCGCACCGGCGCGGTCGGGGACGGGACCGCGGCCGGCGGCGGCGTGGCGGGGGCGACGGGCACGGCGGGGGCGGTCGCGGGCGGAGTGGTCGACGACGGCGCGGCGGTCGCCGACGGCGTCGGCGGGGACGTCACCACCTGCACCGCACGCTGCCGCTCCGAGCCCGCGAACGCCCCCGCCACCCCCGCCGCCGCCAGCCCCAGGACGACGACGGCGAGGAGGATCCCGGCCACGCCGCGGGGGCTGCGGCGCGGCCGGGGGTCGGGGTCGGTGGGTGGCACGGTGCCTCCGGGTCGGGACGCGCGGGCTGGACCGGGGCGTGGGCGGCGGGGACGACGCACCCGCGCCCCGGTCGTCTCAGCGGCGGTCGCGGGCGGTCGCGCGGGCCCGGCGCACTGGCCGCACCGCACCGACGACCGCGACCAGCGCCAGCAGCGTCGCGGCCGCGACCCACGGCGCCGCGGGCCCGGAGCCGCCCTCGGCGGCGGTGCCGAGTTCGCCGGACGGCACGCCGCCCGGGGCCGAGTGCAGGCCGCTGATCGTCTGCACCGCGAGCGCCAGGTTGCCCGCGTCGAGCGAGCCCCAGGCGTACACGATGGTGTCGGCGCCCTCGGCGACCGTGAGGTCGGTCGGGCCGAGCACGGGCGTGGTGGTCCCGGTGGCGGCGACCGCCGCGGAGACGGTCCCGGCCGGCACGGTGAGCGACTGCTCGTCCGGGTTGGACAGGTTGGTCACGACCGGGCTGCCGCCCGCGAGGACGTCGACCGCCGGCGCGGCCGCCACGTGCCGGACGACGAGGCGGCCCTGCCCCGCCGGCACCGCGGAGGTGTCGTTGGTGAACAGCGTCGCGGTCGGGTCGCCGGTGGCGGTGAGGTGCGCGACCGCGGTGTAGCTGCCGCCCGCCTCCAGGGTCACGTCGACCGGGCCGATCGCCGGCTGGCTGTCGTCGGCGGCGTCGGCGGCGGTGATCGCCAGGGTGTGCGCGCCCGCGGGCACGTCCAGCGGTCCCGCGAGCGTGCCGGGCGTGAAGTCGTCGAGGGTGCGGGTGCCGTCGACCCACACGTCGACGGTGAGGTCGGGGACGCCGTGCAGGACGGCGAGCGACGCCGTCCCGCCGGTGGCGGCGGAGGCGGGCAGCGCGGCGGCCACCAGCAGGGCCGAGCCGATGCCGGCGGCGGCGAGGGTGACGGACGGACGGTGACGCATGGGGTGCTCCTCGGTCCGGGGTCGTGCTGACACCCCCTCTACCGCCGCCGCACCCCGCGCGGATGCACCCGCGGGCCGATCAGCTCAGGAAGCCCGTGACCACGTCGTGCAGCGCCGCAGTGGTGAGCTCCAGGCTCGCGACGTCCACCCGCTCGTCGTTCCCGTGGAACAGGCCGCGCCACGTCCCCGCGTCCCAGTGCGGCGACAGGAGGCCGAAGCCGTACGCCGGCACCCCGCGCCGGCGGTAGAACCGGCCGTCCGTGCCGCCGGTGCCCAGCGTCGGCAGCACCGGGGCCCCGCCCGCGCGGTCGCCGACCGCCTTCTCGATCACGCGGTACAGCTCGGTGTCGGTGGGCGACAGCGACGGCTCGCCCCACCGGTCGCCCTCCACGACCACGTGCGGCGCGAGGTCCCCGACGGCCTCGGCGAGCAGCGCGTCCACGTCCGCCGGCCGCGCCCCGGGGAGCACCCGGATGTCGAGCGTGATCTCGGCGTGCCCGGGGATGACGTTCGGCTTGCCACCGGCGTGCAGCACCGTCGGGGCGACGGTGGTGTGCGTGGTCGCGTGCGCCACGGGGGCGATCGCGCCGAGCAGCGGCAGCACCTCGTCGAGGCGGTCCGGGTCCAGGGCGGCCGCCCGGACGTCCGCCGGCAGGTCGAGCGCGTCGACGTACCGCCGCCACAGGTCGCCGATCACGACCGGGCCGCGCAGCGCCGCGATCCGGCGCACCGCCTCCGCGGCGAGGACGATCGCGTTCCGGCTCCCCCACGGGCCCGAGCCGTGGCCCGGCGTGCCGACGACCCGCAGCCGCCGGCCGGCGCCGCCCTTCTCCCCCACGGCGAGCGTGCGGTGCGCGCCGACGGGGACGCCGCCCGACTCGGTGAGCACGTGGTCGGCCCGCACCAGGTCCCAGCGGTGCGTGGTCAGCCAGTCGACGCCCCACACGCTGCCGTGCTCCTCGTCCGCGACCGCGGCGAGCAGCAGGTCCCCCGACAGCCGCACGCCCGACGCCGCGACCGCCCGGGTCACCACGGCGTACGCGGCGGTCAGCCCGAGCATGTCGATCGCGCCCCGCCCCCACACCCAGCCGTCGACCAGCTCGCCGCCGAACGGGTCGCGGGTCCAGCCGTCCGGTTCGACGGGGACGACGTCGGTGTGCCCGACGAGGCCCAGCGACGGGGCCCCGGCGACGCCGCCCTCGATCCGGGTCACGAGCGACGCGCGACCGGGCTGCGGCTCGACGACCTCGAGGTCCAGGCCGGCGCCGTCCAGGTAGTCGGCGATCGTCCGGGCGTTGCGGATCTCCTGCCCCGACTCGACGGTGCCCTCGTTGACGCAGGCGTTCCGGATCAGCGCCCGCAGCAGCTCGGTGGTCTCGCCGGCCAGGCGGGCGGCGTCGGGCAGGGCGGTCATCGGGTCTCCTCCGGGGCGGTGGGGGCGGTGCGGGCGGTGCTGCCGGCGGGCGCGACCGGGCGCACGCGGCGGCCCGGGATCGCCGCGACGAGCTCGCGGGTGTAGTCCTCGCGCGGGTCGAGCAGGATCGCCTCGGCGGTGCCCTGCTCCACCAGCCGGCCGTCGTGCAGCACGCCGACGTGGTCGGCGACCCGGCGGACCACCGCGAGGTCGTGCGAGATGAACAGGTAGGTCAGCCCGTGCTCGGCCTGCAGCCGGACCAGCAGGTCGAGGATCTGCGCCTGCACGGACACGTCGAGCGCGGACACCGGCTCGTCGAGGATGACGAGGTCCGGGCGCAGCGCCAGCGCGCGGGCGATCGCGACCCGCTGCCGCTGCCCGCCCGAGAGCTCGCGCGGGCTGCGCCGGGCCGCGTCGGCGGGCAGGGCGACGTCGGCGAGCAGCTCGCGCACCCGGTCCGCGCGCTCGGCCCGGGTGCCGACGCCGTAGGCGCGCAGCGGCTCCGCGATCACGTCCGCGACCGTGAACCGCGGGTCGAGCGAGGCGTAGGGGCTCTGGTAGACGACCTGGAACCCGCGCCGCAGCCGGCGCAGGGTCTCGCCGCGCGCGCCGGTGACGTCCTCGCCGCGGAACCGCACCCGGCCCGCCGTGGGGCGCTCCAGGTGCAGCGCGAGGCGGGCGGTCGTGCTCTTGCCGGAGCCCGACTCGCCGACCAGGGCGTACGTGGTCCCGCGGTCGACGCGCAGGCTCACGCCGTCGACGGCGACCAGCGAGCGCGCCCCCGCGGCGCCGCGGGGGCGAGGGAACTCCTTGCGGACGTCGACCAGCTCCAGCACCGGCGCCACCTCGGCGGCCGGCGTAGCGGTGGCCCCGGTCGCCGTCGCGGGCGCCGGCGGCGCGGAGCCCACCAGCCGCCCGTCCGCGAGGCTCGGCGCAGCCGCGATCAGCTGCCGCGTGTACCGGTGCCGCGGTGCCCCGAGCACCTCGTCGGCGGTGCCCTCCTCGACCACCACCCCGCTCTCCAGCACGACGATCCGGTCGGCCCGGTCGGCGGCGACCCCCAGGTCGTGGGTGATGAGCAGCAGCGCGGTCCCGCGGTCGCGGACCAGCGTCTCGAGGTGGTCGAGGATGCGCCGCTGCACGGTGACGTCGAGGGCGCTGGTCGGCTCGTCGGCCACGATCAGCCGCGGCCCCGCCGCGATCGCGATGGCGATGAGCACCCGCTGCCGCAGCCCGCCGGACAGCTCGTGCGGGTACTGCCGGGCGCGTGCGGCCGGGTCCGGGACGCCGGCCTGCTCCAGCAGGGCGACCGCGCGGCGGCGCGCCTCCCGGCGCCGGGCGAGCCCGTGGATGACCAGCACCTCGGCCACCTGGTCGCCGACCCGCTGCACCGGGTTGAGCGAGACGGTCGGGTCCTGCGGGACCAGCCCGACCTCCCGGCCGCGCACCCCCTGCCACTCGCGCTCGGTCAGGTCGGACACGTCCCGCCCGCCGAGCCAGATCCGCCCGCCCGTGACCGACCCGCCGCGGGCGAGCAGGTGCAGCGCGGCGTGCGCGGTGGTGCTCTTGCCGGACCCGGACTCGCCGACCAGGGCGACGACCTCGCCGGGCCGGACCCGCAGGTCCACCCCGCGCACGGCCCGGTACACCTGGCCGTCCCGGGTCCGGTAGCCGACCTCGAGGCCCTCGACCTCGAGCACCGGCGTCGCGCCGGCGTCGGCCGGCGCCGGGGCCCGGTCCTCCTGCAGCTGCGTCACTGGTCCTCTCCCGTCGTCTCGAGCGCCCGCGCGACCCGGTTGGCGGACAGCACGACCGCCACGATCACGAGCCCGGGCAGGGTGGTGAGCCACCAGGCGGTGGCGAGGTAGTCGCGCCCGCCGGAGATCAGCGACCCCCACTCCGGCGTCGGCGGCGGCGTGCCGTAGCCGAGGAAGCTCAGCGCGGACACCGCCAGCACCGCGCCGCCGAACTCCAGCGCGACCAGCGCGAGCACCGGCCCGGCGGAGTTGGGCAGCACGTGCCGGCCCAGCACCGACCACCAGCGGGCGCCCGACGCGCGGGCGGCCTCGACGTAGACCGAGGTCGACGTGCGCAGCACCTCGGCGCGCATCACCCGGGCGAACGTCGCGACGGCGCCGACGCCGACCGCGACGGCGATCTTGGCGGGCCCGGTGCCGAGCGCGGTGATGATCGCGAGCGACAGCAGGATGCTCGGCACCGCCAGCAGCACGTCGACCGCCCGGCCCACGACGTCGTCCACCCAGCCGCGCAGGAACCCGGCCAGCAGCCCGAGGGCCGAGCCGACCACCAGCCCGACGACGACCGCGAGCGCCGTGGTCCGCAGGGACAGCGAGGCGCCGTGCACGACCCGGGTCCACACGTCGCGGCCCAGGTGGTCGGTGCCGAACAGGTGCTCGGCGGACGGCGCGAGCAGTCGGTCGGCGGGCACCCCGGTGATCGGGTCGCCCGACGCGAAGACGCCCGGCGCGGCGGCCCAGGCGGCGACCAGCAGCAGCACGAGGCCCGCGAGCACGAGGCCGGGCCGCCGGAGCAGGTACCGGCCCGCCCGCGCCGCCCACGGCCCGGCGGACCCGGCGTGCCGCGCCCGCCCGTGCCGCAGGATCGACCGGGCGTCCTGGCGGTCGGCGACCTCGATCTCCTCCGGGGCGCGGGTGGTGGTCGTGGTGGTCACGCGGCCACCGCCTTCCGAGTCGGGGCCCGCTCGATGCGCGGGTCCAGCAGCGGGTAGAGCAGGTCGACGACCAGGGTCGTGACGACGAACACGAGCGCCGACAGCACGACGACCGCGAGCACCACCGGCACGTCCTGGGTGTTGACGGACTGCACGGTGAGCCGCCCGAGCCCGACCCGGGAGAACACGGTCTCGGTGACGACGGCGCCGCCGAGCAGCCCGCCGACCAGGACGCCGAGCATCGTGAACGCCGGGATGGCGGCGTTCCGGAGCGCGTGCCCGAGCTGCACCCGGAGCCGGCCGGCGCCCTTGGCCCGGGCGGTCTCGACGTACGGCTCGCCGAGCGTGCCCCGCAGACTGCGGGACAGCACCTGCGCGAGCTGCGCGGCCGGCGGGATCGCGAGGGTCACGGCGGGCAGCACCAGGCTCTGCCAGCCGGCGTTGCCGATCGCGGGCAGCAGGCCGGCGCGGAACGACAGCCACTGCAGCAGCACGAGCCCGATGAAGAACGTCGGCAGCGCGACCCCCACCGGTGGCAGCGCCGACAGCACCTGGCGGAGCCACCGGCTGCGCGGCAGCACGCTCGCCACCGCGAGCGCCGTGCCGCCCAGCACCGCGAGCGTCAGGGCGACCCCGGTCAGCAGCAGGGTCGGCGGCAGCGCCTGGGCCACCAGCGAGCCGGCCGGCGCCCCCGACTGGTACGACGGCCCGAAGTCGAGCCGGACCGCGCCCCACAGGGCGTCGGCGTACTGGACCAGCACCGGCCGGTCGAGCCCGTACCGGGCGCGCAGGTCGTCCAGCAGGGCCGGGTCGACCGACGCCACCTCCCCGCCCGACCCGGCAGCCAGCGCCGCCGGGTCGCTCGGGAGCAGGTAGAGCACGAAGAACGCGATGGTGAACGCGGCCCAGAGCACGAGCAGCCCCTGGGCGGCGCGCCGCGCGACGTACCGGGCCATCAGGACGGGTCCACCCAGGCGCCGTAGAAGTCGAGTCGGCTGGAGCCCTCGAACGCGAGCCCGTGCACGCGGTCGGCGGCGGCGATCGTGGTGGACAGCTCGTAGACCGGGATGGCGTGGCCGTGCTCGACCAGCAGGCGGGAGGCCTCCTCGATCAGCTGCCCGCGCTCGTCGGGGTCGGTGGCCGCGGCGGACCGGTCGAGCAGGTCGTCGACCTCCTCGGCCGGGCGGTCGTTGATGTTGCGCGCGTTCGCCGAGAAGATCAGCCGCAGCACGTCCGGGTCCGACCGCGTGAGGTTGTAGTAGTCGAAGTCGAAGTCGCCGCTCTCCTTGATGGCGGTCGACTCGGCGATCTCGACGTGCTGCAGCTGCAGGTCCACGCCGATCTGGCGCAGCTGCTGCTGCACGAGCTCCAGCGGCGCCGGGTCCTGCCAGAACGTCACGGTCGTGGACAGCCTCTGGCCGTCCTTCTCCCGGATGCCGTCGTCGCCGGCCACCCAGCCCGCGTCGTCCAGCAGCTCCTCGGCGCCGTCGGGGTCGTAGGCGAGCAGGTCGCCCAGGTCCGCGGCGAGCGGGGTGGAGTGCGAAAGCACGCCGGTCGCCGCCTGGTCGCGCTCGGTGAGCACGGTGTCGACGATCTGCTGCCGGTCGATGCCCTTCGAGATGGCGACCCGCACGGCCTCGTCCGACGCGAGCGGGCTCGACTCCTTCGGGAACAGCTGGTAGGCGACGCCGGGGTTGGCGCGCTGCTGCAGCCAGAACCCGTTGCCGTCGAACTGCGGCTGGTCGACCGCCGCGATCGCCGCGGTCGCGTCGATCTGGCCCGAGGCCAGGCTGCCGGCGCGCACCGACGACTCCGGGATGACCTGGAACGTCACGGTGTCGAGGTAGGCCTCGCCGGTGTGCTCGTCGGCCTCGGAGGACCAGTCGTACCCGTCGACCCTCGACAGCACGATCTCCTGGTCCTGGGTGTACGAGTCGACCTGGAACGGGCCGGACCCCACGTAGTCGCCGGCGCACCGCTCCTCGGGCGTGAGGTCCGCCGACGCGGGCGACAGCAGACCGAGCGAGAACGTCGACGTGGCCTGGAGGAACTGGGCGCTCGGCTGGGCGAAGTCGACGGTGAGCGTCTGCGGGTCGGCGACGGTGGTCCCCTCGTAGCCGACCAGGTACTGCGAGCCCAGCGACGCCGTGGCGCCGAGCGCGACGATCGCGTCGAAGTTGGTCTTGACGGACTCGGCGTCGATCGGCGTCCCGTCCGCGTAGGTCGCGCCCTCGCGCAGGTGGAACGTGTAGCTCGACGCGTCGTCGCTCACCTCCCAGCTCTCGGCGAGCCACGGCACGATCTCGCCGGTGCCCGGGTCCTGCGCGGTGAGCGAGGCGACGGTCTGCCGGGCGACGGCGATGGCGTCGTTGTTGCCGACCTGCTGCGGGTCGATGCACCGGGAGTCGACCGTGATGGCGAACCGGAGGTCGCCGCCGGCCACGGGCTCGGCGTCGCCGCCGGTCGAGGCGTCGCCGGACCCGCCGCCGCTCCCGCCCGAGGAGCAGGCGGCGAGCAGCAGGGCGGTGGTGGCGAGCGTGGCCGCGGCGGCGGGGCGGGCGCCCCGGCGTCGGGTGGGCGTGGTCATCGGTGCTCCTGGGGTGGGGTGGGTCGGGGGGTGGTGGGTCGGGGGTGGTGGGTCAGCCCGCGACGGGCGCGGGGGCCTGCGCCGCGTGGTCGACGGCGGTGAAGCCGGCGGCCCGGCGGGGGTCGGCGGCCGACCACAGGTCGGTGCGCACCTCGGCGCGGACCAGCGGCGCGACCTCCTCGGCGAACCGGCGCAGGACGTCCTCCTGCTCCGCCGGGTCGAGCAGGTGGTTCACGGAGACGGACTGCAGGACGTGCCCGTAGGTCGCGTGGTAGTCGAGGATCTTCTCGGCCACCCGCTCCGGGGAGCCGACCAGGGCGGGACCGCGCTCGACGGCGTCCTCCAGCGTGCGGAAGGACGGCGCCTTCCCCACGGCGTCGGCGCCGTAGCCCCGGCGGGCCGCGGCGTCGACCTGGCCCTGGTACAGCGGCCGGTACTGCGCGACGGCGGCCTCGGTGGTGTCCGCGAGGAACAGCCCGCCGGAGCCGGAGCCGACGTACGCGCGGGCCGGGTCGTGGCCGTGCGCGGCGTACTGCTCGCGGTAGTGGTCGAGCAGCACGGCGTAGTTCTCCCGCGGCTGCAGGGCGTTCGCGGTGACGATCGGGTCGCCCCACCGCGCCGCGAGCTCGACGGCGAACCGGGAGGTCGCCGAGCCGTGCCAGATCCGGAACGGCCCGGCATACGGCCGCGGCAGCGTGGTCGCGTGCTCCAGGCGGTGCCGGTGCCGGCCCTCCCAGGTCACGTCCTCCTCCGACAGCAGGAGGCGGAGCAGCTCGTAGTTCTCCTCGAGGTACTCGTACTGCTTGTCGATGTCGAGGCCGAGCAGCGGGTACTGCAGCACCTCGTTGCCCTTGCCGATGACGATCTCCAGCCGGCCGCGAGACAGCTGGTCGACGGTCGCCAGGTCCTCGGCCACGCGCACCGGGTCGAGGAGCGACAGCACGGTCACGCCCGTCGACAGCAGGATCCGGCTGGTCGACGCGGCGATCGCGCCGAGGATCACCGTGGGGGCCGACGACAGCACGTCGCCGGCGTGCCGCTCCCCCACGGCGAACGAGTCGAAGCCGAGCTCCTCGGCCAGGACGGCGTGCCGGACGGTCCGGGCGAGCCGGTCGGCCGGGGGCACCGCCTCGCCCGTGACGGGGTGCGGCGGGTTGAAGACGATGTCGAGCAGCTGGAAGCGCACGGCCGGCCCCCGCTCAGGCCGCGGCCGACGCGGCGGCCTCGCGGTCGCGCGCGGCGACGCCCTCGCGGACCAGCGGGATCACGTACCTGCCGAAGTCGACCGCGTCGTCCAGCAGGTCGTAGCCGCGCGCCGAGATGACCCGGACCCCCCGGTCGTAGTACGCGAGCAGCGCCTCGGCGACCTGCTCGGGCGTGCCGACCAGGGCGTTGGAGTTCCCCGCCCCGCCGGTGGCCTTCGCGGTCGCGGTCCACAGCACCGAGTCGAACCGGTCGCCCTGCGCCGCGATCTCCAGCAGCCGCTGCGAGCCGGCGTTCTCCGGGGCGTCGATCGGGTGCCGCTTGCTGAGCGCGCCGCCGAGCGCGGCCTTGCGGGCCTCGATCGCGTCGAGGACGCGGTGCGCCTTCTCCCAGGCCAGCTCCTCGGTCGGCGCGATGATCGGCCGGAACGCGGCGTGGATCCGCGGCGGGGTGGCGCGGCCCGCGGCGGCGGCCTCGGCGTGCACCCGGTCGATCTGCTCCTGCGTGCGGTCCAGCGGCTCGCCCCACACGGCGTAGATGTCCGCCTCCGCAGCGCCGACCCGGAAAGCCGCGTCCGAGGAGCCGCCGAACGAGATCGTCGGCACGTGGCCGTCGACCGGCTTCGTGTCCAGGTGGAAGTCGGCGAAGTCGTAGAACCGGCCGTGATGGTCGAACGGCCCGGTGGACGTCCAGGCCCGCTTGACGATCTGGATGTACTCCTGGGTCCGGGCGTACCGCTCGTCCTTGGTCAGGGTGTCGCCCTCGCGGCCCTGGTCTTGGTCGTTGCCGCCGGTGATGAAGTGCACCGAGAGCCGGCCGCCGGAGAGCTGGTCCAGCGTGGCGAACGTCTTGGCGGCGTAGGTCGGGTACGAGACGTTCGGCCGGTGCGCCAGCAGCAGCTCGATGGAGTCGAGCCGGGACGCGACGTACGCCGCGAGCGCCGCCGGCTCCGGCCCGGACGACCCGTAGGCGAACAGGACGCGGGTCCAGCCGTTGTCCTCGTGCGCCCGCACGATCCGCTCCAGGTAGCCGGCGTCGAACGGACGGGTCGTGGCGGCACGCGTCTCGGACGCGTCGGTGGTGGTGGCGATGCCGAGGAACTCGACGGGCATGGGTGTGGCTCCTTCGTGTACTGACCGCCGAGATAGGCCTGCGCGCCGAGATGGGGCCGTGGGGGGTCCTATCTCGGGCGGAGGGTCCTATCTCGGCGCGGGTGCGGGGTGGGAGGGGCGGGGCGGGCGGGTCAGGCGGGGGTGTCGGTCGGGGGCTCGGCCGGGAGGCCCGCGTCGCGCCAGGCGGGGAAGCCGCCGTCGACGTGGGAGACGGTGTAGCCGCGGGCCGCGAGGGCCTCGGCGACCGGGCGGCTGCCGTTCTCCGAGCCGCAGACGACGACCACCGGGGTGTCGATCGAGATCACCGGGGCGTGCGCCGGGCCGAACAGGGCGTCGAGGTCGGTGCGGTCGAGCAGCGTCGAGCCGGGGATCTCCCCGTGGGACGCGCGGCCGCCGGCGGAGCGGACGTCGACGAGCAGCGCGCCGCGGGCGACCTCGGCGGCGGCCTCGACGGGAGCGCGGAGGGCCGGTGCCGCGGCCTCGGGGGCGGCGGTGCCGGGGGCGTCGGGCGCCGATGCGGCGGCGTCGATCGGGCCGGCGGCGTCGGTGGCCGGAGTTCCGGCGGTGCCGGCGGTGCTGGCGGTGCTGGTCATGGCGGGCTCCTTCAGGGGACGAGGGTGAGGGCGGCGCGGTCGGCGCCGGCGGGCGTGGCGTCGGCGGCGGGCGCGACGCCCCACGCCTCGGCGAGCAGCGCGAAGGACCGGCGGGCGTCGGCCGGGTGGTGCGTGGCGGTGGTGATCAGCAGCTCGTCGGCGCCCGTGACGCGCTGGAGCGTCTCCAGCCGGGCGACGACGTCCGCGGGGGCGCCGACGACCCGGGTGTCGACCCGGTCGGCGACGAGGGCGCGCTCGTCGGCGTAGCGCTCCCCCCAGGGCACGGCGTCGTCGGGGTGCGGGTAGGCGATCGCCCCGGCAGCACCGCGGCGGATGGACAGCACCCAGTCGGCGAACGGCGCGGCCAGCGCCCGGGCCTCGGCGGTGGTGCCCGCGACCAGCACGTCCGCCGACACCACGACGTACGGCCGGTCGAGCACCCCCGGGCGGAACGCCGCGCGGTAGGCGGCGATCGTGTCGAGCGTGGTGGCCGGGCTGACGTGGAAGTTCGCCGCGATCGGCAGCCCGAGCTCCCCCGCCACCCGCGCGCTCTCCCCCGCCGAGGACGCGAGCACCCAGAGGTCGAAGTCGGCGCCCTCGACCGGCGGGGCCACGTGCCGGGTGCCGTCGGCCTCGGCGTAGTCGCCGGCCCGCAGGCCGAGGACCAGGCCGAGCTCGTCGCGGAACGCCGCCGGGGTGCGGGACGCGCCGACGACACGCTTCTGGGCGAGCAGCCGCTCGCGCAGCACGGAGTCGGAGCCGTCGATCGGCGGGGCGCCGGGGACGTACAGGCCGTCGACGACGCGGGGGCCGGCCGCAGGGCGTGCGGCGGGCGAGGGCGGGGCGGGCGGCGTCGGCGCGGCGGCGGACGCGTCCCCGCGCACGGCGTCCGCGTCCGCGGCGGCCCGCGTCCCGCCCGGCGGCGTGAACGCCCGCCCCAGGCCCAGGTCGACCCGCCCCGGGTGCAGCGCGGCGATCGTGCCGAACTGCTCCGCGGCGACCAGCGGGCTCGTGGTGCTCAGCAGCACCGCCCCCGAGCCGACGCGGATCCGCTCCGTGCGGGCCGCGACGGCCGCCGCGAGCACCGCGGGCGACGCCGAGCCGACGCCCGGGGACAGGTGGTGCTCGGCGTACCAGACGCGGTGGTAGCCGAGCCGGTCGAGGTCGACGGCCAGGTCGACGGCCGCCCGCACGGCCTGGGTGCCGGTGCCGCCGGCGGGCACGACCGCGAGGTCGAGCACGGACAGCGGGACACGGGGGTTCTCGGACATGGGTTCTCCTCCTCGGGTGCGGGCGGGCCGTCGGCGCTCAGGCCGTCTTCGGCAGGCCCGGCGGGTTCGTCTCGGGCGCGTCGATCGCCTCGGCCTCCAGGCCCCAGCGCTCGAGGACCTCGGTGTACGAGCCGTCGTCGAACGCGCCCTGCAGCGCGGCGGTCACGGCGTCGGCCCAGCCGCTGCCCTTGAGCGTGGTGACGGCGATCTGCGCGGTGTCCGGCCAGCCGCCGTTGAGCGTCCCGACGACCGCGAAGTCCTGCGGCGAGACCTTGGCCTTGTACGCGGCGGTGGCGTTCGGGCCGAAGGAGGCGTCGATCCGCCCCGACTGCAGCGCGAGGATGGTGTCGCCGTCGTTCTCGAAGTACTCGACCTGCACGGGGTCGAGACCGGCGGCCTGGTTCTCCTCGTCCCAGGCGAGCAGGATCTTCTCCTGGTTGGTGCCCGAGCCGACGGCGACGGTGAGGCCCGCGATGTCGGAGGGCTCGTCGATCTCCGTGATGTCGCTGCCGGCCTTGACCAGCCAGCCGAGCTCGTCGTTCCGGTAGGACGAGAAGTCGAACAGCTCCTTGCGCTCCTCGGTCACGGTGACGTTCGAGATGGTCGCGTCGACGTCGCCGGACTGGACCGCGAGCGGCCAGTCGGCCCAGGCCTTGACCTGCAGGTCGAGGTCCTTGCCGAGCGCGTCGGCGACGAGCTGGGCGATGTCGGTCTCGTTGCCGATCGGGGTGGCGTCGTCGTCGGCGAGGAACGCCAGCGGGGCGACGTAGGCGCTCACCGCGACCGTGAACGTGTCCTGCTCGGCGAGCTCCGGGGGCAGCAGGGCGATGGCGTCCGGGTTCTCGGCGGTGTGGACGCGGTCCTGGTCCGGGCTCGTGTTCACCTCGAGGCCGGCGGCCTCGGCGGCGCCCTGGAGCTCGCTGCCGGCCTCGGCCGCGTCGGACGTCCCGCCGCAGGCGGCGAGCAGGGCGAGGACGGGCACGAGCGCCAGGGCGGCGTGCGGGCGGCGGCGGGCGCCGGGCGGGCTGGTGCGGGTCGTGCGCATGGCGGGGCTGCCTCTCAGAGGGGTGGGCGGCGGGCGCGGGGGCGCGCGCCGGGTCGGGTGGGATCAGCGGACCTTGTCGAGGAACGCGCGGGTGCGCGGGTGCGCGGGGCTGCCGAGCACCTGGGCCGCGGGGCCCCGCTCGACCACGACGCCGTCGTCCATGAACACGACGGTGTCGGCGACGTCGCGGGCGAACGCGACCTCGTGGGTGACGACCACGAGCGTCGTGCCGTCGTGGGCGAGGTCCCGGATCACGCCGAGCACCTCCCCCACGAGCTCGGGGTCGAGCGCGGACGTCGGCTCGTCGAACAGCAGCAGCGCGGGCTTCACCGCGAGCGCGCGGGCGATGGCCACGCGCTGCTGCTGGCCGCCGGACAGCTGGCGGGGGCGGGCGTCGGCCTTGTCGGCCAGCCCGACCCGGGCCAGCAGGGCGCGGGCCTCGGCCTCCACCTCGGCCCGCGGGCGGCGCTGGGCCGAGACGGGCGCCTCGACGACGTTCTCCAGGGCGGTCAGGTGCGGGAACAGGTGGAAGTTCTGGAACACGAACCCGATCCGGGTGCGCTGCCGCAGCACGTCGCGCTCGGTGAGCTCGCGCAGCACCTCGCGGCGGCGCGGGCCCCAGCCGGCGCGGCGCCGGGCGTACCCGATGACCTCGCCGTCCAGGGCGACGAACCCGTGGTCGGGGCGCTCCAGGTGGTTGACCAGCCGGAGCAGGGTCGACTTGCCGGAGCCCGACGGGCCGAGGATCACGGTCACCTCGCCGGGGCGGACCTCCAGGTCGACGCCGCGGAGGACCTCGAGGGTGCCGTAGGACTTGGACAGGCCCTGCACCCGGAGGTGGCCGCCGGCGGGGGCCGGTGGTGCGGCGGGGGTCGTGGCGGCGGCGGGGGCCGCGGCGGGGGCGTGCAGCACGCTGGTCATCGGGTGCCTCCGGTGCGCTCGGTGGTGCGGGCGGCGGTGCGGGGTGCGGTGCGGGTGAGGTGGCCGCGGCGGGCGCCGGCCAGGAACGTGGGCGGCAGGTCCGCGGGCAGCGGGCGGCCGGCGACGCGCGCCGCGGCGACCGCGAGCGTCCAGCGCAGCCGCTGCAGCGGGGTCGGGGGGAGCGTGCGGAGCGCGCCGCGGGCGTAGTACCGCTCGAGGTAGTACTGCGCGACGGTCAGGACCGTGGTGGTGAGCAGGTACCAGATCGCCGCGACGAGCAGCAGCGGGACCACCCGCTGGTTCCGGCCGTAGATGACGCCGACGGTGTAGAACAGCTCGCCGTACGCCAGCACGTAGACGACCGACGTGCCCTTGAGCAGGCCGATGATCTCGTTCACCGACGTCGGGACGATGGTGCGCATGGCCTGCGGGAGCACGATCCGCCACTGCTGCCGGCCCCGCGGGATGCCGAGCGCCGCGGCGGCCTCGTGCTGGCCCTGGTCGACGCCGAGGATCCCGGCGCGGACGATCTCGGCGGAGTACGCCGCCTGCGACAGCCCGAGACCCAGGACCGCGGCGCCGAACTTGTCGACGACGTCGAGCGTGTCGAACTGCAGCCACTCCGGCCCGAACGGGATGCCGAGCGAGAGCTGCGGGTACAGGTAGGCGAGGTTGTACCAGAGCAGGAGCTGCAGGATCAGCGGCACGGACCGGAACACCCACGAGTACGCCCAGGACACCGACTGCAGCAGCGGCGACCGGGACAGCCGCATCAGCGCGAGCACCGTGCCGAGCCCGAAGCCGATCACGGCGGCGACGGCGGTCAGCCGGACGGTGGCCCACACGCCCTCCAGCACGGACGGCCAGGTCAGGTACTGCGCGACGACGTCCCACTCCCACTGCGGGTTGGTGAGCAGCGAGCTGAGCACCATCGCGAGCAGGACGGCCACGCCGGCGGTGGCGACCCAGCGGCCGGGGTGCCGCGCGGGCAGCACGGGCAGGTCGGCGAGGACCTCGGGGCGGTCGACGTCGAGGGCGGCCGGCGGCGCGCCGGGCCCGGCCGCGGGGGCCGTGGTCGCGGCGCTCACCGGGCGAGCCACTTCTCGAACGCGTGCGGGACGAGGTCGCCCGGGTACGCGGCGGGCTCGAACAGCGGGGTGTACCCGGCCGCCAGGTACAGGCCGACCGCCTCCGGCTGCTTCGGGCCGGTCGTCAGGTAGACCCGGGGGTAGCCGGCCGCGGCGGCGCGCGCCTCCAGCGCGGCGAGCACGACCCGGGCCAGCCCGCGGCGGCGGTGCGCCTCGTGGGTCCAGATCCGCTTGAGCTCCGCGGTCGGCACCGCGGGCGCTCCCTCGGCGTCCCGGGCGCCCGGGTCGGCGAGCCGGGCGGCGTCGCCGTGCTCCGGCTCCCACCGGCGGCGGAACGCCCCGCCCGCCACCGGCTCGCCGTCCTCCAGCACGAGCACGAGGGCGCCGTGCGGCGGGGCGAACTCCTCGACGCCGTAGTGCTCCAGCTCGTCGCGGAGCTCGGCGGGGGTGAGCAGGCCGGTGTACCGGGTGCTGTACTCGTGCGCCAGGCCGTCGAGCAGCGGCCCGACCAGCGGATCGTGCAGCCGGGCGTCGCGCACGGCGAGCCGCGCGGGGTCGAGCGGGCCCGGGTCGAGCGGGGCGGGGTCGATCGAGGCGGCGTCGAGCCGGGCGGGGTCGATCGAGGCGGCGTCGAGCCGGGCCGGGTCGAACGGGGCCGGGTCGAGCCGGGCCCGGCCGATCGCGGCGGGGTCGAGCCGGGCAGGGTCCGGCGCGGCCGCGTGGGACGCGCGTGCCCGCAGCGGGGTCGTGGTCATCGGGTCACCTCTCGGTGGGTGCGGGGTGCGGGGTGCGGGGTGCGGTGGCGGGCGCCGTCAGGGGCGGGGCCGTCAGGTGAGGGCGAACGGCGCGGCGGACCAGGGGCCCTCCGCGAGGGCGAGCCGGTCGGCACGGGCGTCGGTACGCCCGTCGGCCCGTCCGTCGCCGCGGGCGGCCGACGCGCGGCGGCGGACCACCGCCGGTTCCCGGTCGCCGGGCTCGTCGCCGTCGCCGGGCCGCAGCCGGAACGCGCCCGCCTGCTGCAGCGCGGGAACCGTCCGCTCGACGAGCGCCGCCAGGTCCGCCTCCACCGAGGTCGGGAGCGCGACGAACCCGTCGACCGCGCCGTCGCGGACGGCGTCGGCGAGCACGGTCGCCAGGTCGGCCCCGGTGCCCGCGACGACCGCGCCGGCGACGCCGATGTCCGGCCGGTCGACGGAGCGCACCAGGTCCAGCCGCGCGAGGGCGGACTCCCGGTCGTCGGCGAGGGCGACGT
This sequence comes from Cellulomonas sp. GbtcB1, assembly GCF_019091725.1. NCBI lineage: Bacteria > Bacillati > Actinomycetota > Actinomycetes > Micrococcales > Cellulomonadaceae > Cellulomonas > Cellulomonas sp. GbtcB1. The sequence continues at coordinate 256,829 of NZ_JAGXJG010000001.1, forward strand.
CGACGTCGAGCAGGACGCGCACCGCGTCGGCGGGCCGGCCCGCGGCCACGGCGGCGGCGCGCACCCGGGACCGGGCCGCGGCGGCGGCCTCCAGGTCCGGCGCCGTGAGCCGGGCGACGTCGGCGTACCGGCCCGCGAGCGCCTCGGCGGCCGGGCCCGCGACGGGCACCACCACGAGCGGGCGCTCCGCGGGGGCGGTGCCGTCCCCGTCGCCACCGCGAGCGGTGCTGCGAGCGGCCGACCGGCCACGGACCGCGAACCGGATGCCGTCGTGGTCGACGCGGAACCGGCCGTCCCCGCCGCGGCGCACCGCGCCGGGCTCCCCCGCGGCCCAGGCGGCGAGGACGGCGTCCAGGGCGGCGGCCGCGCGGTCCGCCCACCGGCGCTCGGCAGCGGCAGCGGCAGCAGCGTCTGCGGGAGCCCCACCGGCAACGTCTGCGGCGGCGGCTCCCGCGGCAGCGACTGCGGCAGCGGCAGAGCCCGCGGGAGCAGCAACGCGAGAGGCGGACCCGGCCCCGAGGGCCCCCGGCTCGGCGAGGTCGGCGCGGCCGCCGGTCGCCCCCGGGCCGGACAGCTGCCAGCCCGCCGCACCTCCCGCCGCGTTCTGCACCCCGCGGACGCCACCCGCGAGGTGGCCCGGCTCGACCTGGTCGTGCGGGACGCCCGCCACCAGCGCGGCGGTCCGGACCAGCGGGGCGACCCGCGCCGCGGCGACGGCGGCGTCGAGCCGGCCGGGCACCTGCCGACGCCCGGGGTGCAGCAGCAGGGCGTCGCCGAGCACCACGAGGTCGAGCAGGCCGCGATCGGCGCGGTGCACCAGGCGGGCGAGCCGCTCGCCGTCGAACGCGCGGGCGGCGACGGCGCCGTGGGCGCCGACCGCGCCGGGCCGGGCGCCGGCGGCGGTCAGGTCGACGCCGAGCAGCGCGCGGCGGCCGGCGCTGGGGGACGAGAAGGGCATGACGGCTCCGTTCGGGGGCGGGTGGTGAGGCGGTCGCGGGCGCGCCGGGGCGCGCCACGGCGACGCGCGGGCGGCGGATCGACGAGCGGGCAGGCGCCCCGGCTCGCCGAGATCGGACCCCCGCGCCGAGATCGGACCGTGGAAGGTCCTATCTCGACCCGCGCGTCCTCTCTCGGCGCGGGTCGGCGCGGACCGAGACGAGCCGGCGCGGGCCGGGCGGCCCGCTCGCGCGGATCGGTCAGGTCGGCGCGGTGGGCGTCCCGAGACGTGACCGGGCACGGCGCGGGCGCCGCGGGGCCGGGCTCAGGCGCCGCGCGGGGCCGGGGTCACGCGCCCCGGGCGGGGCGCCTGGCCGGGGGCTGCGCCGTCAGCGGCGACAGCGACAGCGGCCGCCGGGCGCGGCGGCGGCGGTCGGCAGGGCGGGTGCCGAGGGCGCCCACGGCGCCTGCACGGTCCGGCTCATGCGTTCTCCTCGTGTGCCCCCGCCCGGTCGGGCGGGTCCGCGTGTTGTCCGTCGCCGGCGGCGGCGGACCTGGTCCTCACCCGGGGCACCCACCCGCGCGGGGGGTTGCCGTCCGACCAGCCGGGGCTTCGCGTCGGAGCTCATGACCACCCGGCCCGTCCCGGGGCCCGCCCTGCGGCGCACCCCGGTGGCGAACCGGTGCCCGGAACCTACGAACCGGACCCGGGGGCGTCAACGGCCGGGCCGCCGCGTCTCGCATGCCGGAGCGATGTCACAGGACCAAGGTCCCAGGCGTTCGCACGGTCCCGGATCGTGAGAACTCGCCACCCGCCGGCGCCGGCGGACCCGGAGCGGTGCTAGACCTCCGCCCCGAGGTCACGAGTCCCAGCGCCAAGCCCCGGCTGGCTGGGCAGCAACCCCACGTCACGGCGGGGTGCTCCGGGAGATGACCTGGCCGTCGGCCGGCACGCGCCGCTCCGCCGCACGGCAACCGTGATCGACCCCCTTTGCGAGGCCACCATGTCGTCCCCGTCCGTCGTCGCCGTCTCCGGGAACCCGCGCGCCGGGTCCCGCACCCTGGGCGCCGCGCGCGCCGCCGCCGAGCGCCTGGCCGCGCTCACGTCGGCCGACCGCGCCACCCCCGCCGCCGTCGAGGTCGTCGACCTCGCGACGCTCGCCGGCGAGCTGCTCGCCCCGGCGCACCCCGCCGCCGACGCCGCGCTCGCGCGGGTGGCCGCCGCCGACGTCGCGGTCGTCGCGACCCCGGTCTACAAGGCGTCCTACACCGGCCTGCTCAAGGCGTTCCTCGACCTGTACGGCCCGGACGGGCTGGCCGGCGTCGTGGCCGTGCCGCTCGTGGTGTCCGGCAACCCGGCGCACGCGCTCGCCGGCGAGGTGCACCTGCGCCCCGTGCTCGTCGAGCTGGGCGCGGTCGTCCCCGCGCGCTCGCTGACCCTGACCGAGGCCCAGCTCGCCGACCTCGACCCCGCGCTGGACGCGTGGCTGGCCCGGGCCGCCGCGCCGCTCCGCCGGGCGCTCGGGCTCGCGCCGGCCGCCGAGCCCGCCGCGTCCGCCGCACCCGCCGTCGCGCTCGCCGGGGCGACCCGGTGACCGCCGAGCGCACGGACCTGGGCCCGCTCGAGCGGCTGCTCGCCGAGCAGGACGAGCCCCAGCTCGACCCGCAGCAGTTCAAGCGGGTGTTCCGCCGGCACCCCGCCGGGGTCGCCGTAGTCGCGCTGCGGCACGCCGGCCGACCGGTCGGGTTCACCGCGACCTCGGTCATCTCGGTGTCCGCGGCCCCGCCGCTGCTCGCGTTCTCGCTCGCCTCGACGTCGTCCTCCTGGCCCGCCGTGTCCGCGGCGCGCACGCTGGCCGTGAGCTTCCTCGCGGACCACCAGGACGACGTGTCCGCACGGTTCGCCACCAGCGGCCTGGACCGGTTCGCCGCCGGCGGCTGGTCCTCGCTCCCGACCGGCGAGCCCGTGATCGACGGCGCCGTCTCCTGGGTGCGCGCCCGCGTCGTCCAGCGCACGCCCGTCGGCGACTCGTACCTCGTGTCGCTGCGGGCGCTGTCCGCGGGCGGCCCGGACGACGCCGAGCCCGGCGACGGCGCCTCGCCGCTGGTCTACCACGACCGCACCTACCACCGGATCGGCACGCACACCGCCCTGTGACGCCGCGGCCCCGCCGCACCCGCCCCGATCCCGCCGCTCCCCCGACCCACCGGAGACCCCGTGACCGTCCCCCCGCTCCTCACCGGCCTCGACGTCGACGGCGCCGGCGCGCACCCGGCCGCCGCCGCGCTGTCCGGCCTCGCGCCCGCCGACCTCGTGTCGGGCGCCCGCCTGGCCCGCGCCGTCCGGCACGCCGAGCACGCCGGCCTGACCTTCGTCACCTTCGCCGACGCCGCCCTCGCCGCCGTCCCGGGCGACCCCACCGGGGCCCGCCTCGACGCGGTCACCCGCGCCGCGTTCGTCGCCCGCACGACCACGGCGATCGGCCTGGTGCCCGAGGTGCCGACCACCTACCCGGAGCCGTTCCACGTCGCGACGCAGCTCGCCTCGCTCGACCTGGCCGCGTCCGGCCGCGCGGGCTGGCTGGCCGCGGTGACCCCCGGCGACGCCGCCCCGGCGGCGTACGGTCGCGCGCCGGTCGCCGACCTCGGCCGCGAGGCCCGGGACGTCGTGCAGGTCGTCCGCGACCTGTGGGACTCCTGGGAGGACGACGCGGTGATCCGCGACGTCGGCACCGGCCGGTACGTCGACCGGGACCGGATCCACCCGGTGAACTTCGCCGGGGAGTCGTTCTCCGTCGTGGGCCCGCTCATCACGCCGCGGCCTCCGCAGGGCCAGCCCGTCGTCCTGGCGCGGGCCGGGGACGTCGCCGGTCCCGGCCGGGACGGCGAGCGCCTGGTGGACGTCGTGCTGGTCGGCGGTCCCGACGCCGCGGGCGCCCGGGCCGCGGCACGGGCTGCGGCAGACGCCGACCCCGGCGCGCGGGCGGTGGTGGAGGTGCAGGTGGTCCTCGACGCCGGCGGCCGCACGGCCGTGGACCGGCTCGCCGAGCTCGACGCCGCCGAGCCGTGGGCGCCGGGCACCGCGCTGCGCCACGTGGGCACGGCGGCCGGGCTGCGCGCCCTGCTGGCCGAGCTCGCGGACGACCCCGCCGTGGCCGGGGTCCGGCTGCTCGCCGCCGCGCTCGACGCCGACCTGCCGGTGCTGGCCCGGGACGTGCTGCCCGCCCTGCGCGCCGACCGGCGGACCGCCGCCCCGCGCGCGGGCACCACCCTGCGCGACCACCTGGGCCTGACCCGGCCCGAGAACCGCTTCGCGGGCGCGGCCCGCGCGACCGCCTGAGGAGCCCCGCCGTGACGCAGCACACCGAGCCGACCGACCGCACCGCCGACGAGGAGTACCCGATCACCCGCCCCGACGCCGAGGTGCACTTCGGCGTCTTCTTCCAGGGCGTCAACCACACGACCATCTGGTCCGACCCCGAGTCCGGCTCGCAGACGGACTTCGCGTCCTTCGAGCGGGTCGCGCGCACCGCCGAGCGCGGCTTGTTCGACGCGTTCTTCCTCGGCGAGGGCCTCCGCCTGCGGGAGAGCCGGGGCCGGCTGCACGACCTCGACGTCGTCGGCCGCCCCGACGCGATCACGCAGCTCGCCGCGCTGGCCGCCGTGACGGAGCGGATCGGCCTGGTCGCCACCCAGAACACCACGTACAACGACCCCGTCGACCTGGCCCGGCGGCTCGCGAGCCTGGACGTGCTGTCCGGCGGGCGCGCCGCCTGGAACGTCGTGACCACCGACAACGCGTGGACCGGCGAGAACTTCCGCCGCGGCGGCTACCTCGACCACGCCCGCCGCTACGACCGCGCCGAGCAGGTCCTCGCGACGGCCCGGCGCATCTGGGACGCGTGGCCGGACGGCCCCGGCGGGCGGGTCGCGCGCGTCGAGGCGCACGGCGACCTGCTGGACGTGACCATCGACCCCACGACGCCGCGCAGCCCGCAGGGGCACCCGGTGATCTTCCAGGCCGGCGACTCGGCGCAGGGCCGGGACTTCGCCGCGCGGTCGGCGGACGTGATCTTCTCCCGGCACGGGTCGGTGCTCGCGGACGCGCTGGAGTTCGCGGCGGACATCCGGGCGCGCGCCGTCGCGGCGGGCCGGCCGGAGGACGACGTGAAGATCTTCCCGGGCACGGCGATCGTCGTCGGCGACACCCCCGCGGACGCCGAGGAGAAGGCGCGCTGGGTCGCCCGGCAGCAGGTCACGCCCGCCACCGCGCTGCACGTCGTCGGCACCATCTGGGGCGAGGACCTGGGCGGCTACGACCCCGACGGCCCGCTGCCCGCGCACGACCCGGCCGTGGCCGAGCTCGGCGGGGAGGGCGGCTCGTCGACCACCGGCGCCCGCACGCACGAGGTCGCGGCGCGGTGGCGCGCGCTCGCGGAGACCGAGGGCCTGTCCATCCGCGACCTGGTGATCCGCGTGTCCGGCGAGCGCGGCTTCGTCGGCACGCCGTCCGCGGTCGCCGACCGGCTGGTGCAATTCGTCCGCACGGGCGCCGTGGACGGGTTCAACCTGAGCCCGTGGCTCGTGCCGTCCGGGCTGGACGACGTCGTCGACCGGGTCGTCCCGGAGCTCCAGGAGCGCGGGGCGTACCGCACCGCGTACGCGGGGACCACGCTGCGGGAGCACCTGGGACTGCGGGGCCCGCTCACCCGCCGGGGCACGGCGGACGCGCGGGAGACGGCGCTCGCGGCCGTGTGACCGCAGCCCGCCCGGGGCCCGGGCGCCCCGGGCTCAGCCCTCGGCCGGCACCAGGTCCAGCAGGGAGTCGAGCCCGGTCACCTGCAGCGTCATCAGCGGTGCCCCGGTCGCGCCGCGCACGCGCAGCCGCTCGGGCCGCCGGTGCGGGGCGATCGACACGAGGAGCGCGATCGCCGACGAGTCGATGAACGTGGCCGCGGTCAGGTCGACCTCCTCGACCCCGGACGTCGCGAGCACCCGGCCCGCGGCGACCTCGTCGACGCCGAGCTCCTCGGCGAACGTGTGCACCACGTCGATGTCGATCTCGCCCTCGGCGCGCAGCACGGCGGGGCGGTCCGGGTCGACGCGCAGGCGGCCGCCGGGCGGCTGGGCGCCCGCGGGCGTCGGGAGCGAGGTCACGGGGTCAGTATGCGGGCGGGGCCCCGTCCCGTCGCGCCGAGTGCGCGCCCGGCCAGCCGGAGGGTGACGGCCGGGGTGAGGTCGGAGGCGGTCCTGCCGTGTCGGCGGGCCGTGGGCTGCGGCGGCGGGTACGGTCGGCGGGTGCCTGGGACGAGTCGCGGTGACGAGCGCGCGTTCCCGTCGTCGGCCTCGTCCCTGGCGAGCGCCCGCAGCTGGTCGATGGAACGGGCGGGCGCGGCCGGCGCGCCGGACGACGTCGTGGACGCCGTGCAGCTCGCGATGAGCGAGGCGTTCACGAACGCGCTGCGGCACGCCCCCGGCACCCGGACGATCACCGTCAGCGTCGTCGGTGCGCGCCGGCAGCTCACCTACGAGGTCGGCGACGCCGCCGCCGCCGTGCTCCCCCGCCGGCGCAGCAACCGCGAGGGGCTTCCCGGCGGGCACGGGCTGCACATCCTCGACGCCGTCACGTCGGCGTGGGGCTGGCGGCCCGCGCCCGACGGCGGCAAGGTCGTCTGGTTCACGCTCCGCTGGTGACGGCCGGCGGGGCTCGGCCGCCGGTGACGGTCCTGCGACCCGACGGTGGTGTGACCCGCCGAGCGCCGGCGCGCGGCCCTGCCGTACCGTCTGCCTCAGCGGTCCGCCCCCGGTGACGAGGCGGACCCCGGGGCGAGGGGGTCAGGTGCGGGGCACGACGGTGGGGCAGCGCTCCCTGGTGTCGGCCGTGGCGACCGACCTCGGCCGGACGATGGCCCTCGACGAGGCCGTCGAGCGCTTGACCCGCCTGCTCGTCCCCGCGGTCGCCGACTGGTGCCTGGTGACGCTCGTCGACGACGACGAGTCCCGCGCCCCGCGCCGCCGGCTGCGCGACGTCGGCTGGTGGCACGCCGACCCGGCCCGCCGGGACCAGGTCGCCGCGTACGCGCGCGAGCGGATCGGGGCGCTCGTCCCGGGGTCGATGCTCATGCGCGCGATCGACTCCGGCGAGGTGGTGCACGTGCACGACGCCGCGGTCGAGGCGCTGGACCGCGTGCTCCTCCCGGGACCCGCCCGGGACCTGGTCGGGCTGCTCGCGCCGAGCTCTCTCACCGTCGCCCCGCTCAGGAGCCGCGGGCGCACGCTCGGCGCCGTCAGCCTCTTCAACGGCCCCGGCCGGCCGCCCTTGTCGCCGCAGGAGGTCGCCTCCGTGGTGGAGGTGATCGCCACGGCCGCGATCGCCCTGGACAACGCGCGGCTCTACCGACGGCAGCGCGACGTCGCCGCGACGTTCCAGCGCTCGCTGCTCACGGCGCCGGTCGAGCCCGACCACATGCAGGTCGTCGTCCGCTACCAGCCCGCGGCGGAGGCGGCCCGCGTCGGCGGCGACTGGTACGACGCGTTCCTGCAGCACGACGGCGGCACGATGCTCGTCATCGGCGACGTGGTCGGGCACGACGTCGAGGCCGCGGCGCTCATGTCGCAGCTCCGGTCGATGCTCCGCGCGTTCGCGGTCGTCACGCGGAACAGCCCGGCCGACGTGCTGGCCCTGCTCGACGCCGCCGTCCGGACGCTGCAGATCCCGGCGCTCGCGACGGTCGTCGTCGCGCGCGTCGAGCAGACGCCCGAGGAGCGTGCCGCAGGCCGCACGCGGCTGCGCTGGTCCAGCGCGGGTCACCCGCCGCCGATGGTGGTCGGCCCCGATGGGACGGTCCGCGTGCTGGACGAGCAGCGGCCCGATCTGCTGCTCGGCATCGACCCCGCGCGGGAGCGGGTCGACCACGAGACGGTCCTCGCGTACCGCGAGACCGTCCTGCTCTACACCGACGGCCTGGTCGAGCGGCGGAACCGGCCGCTGCGCGCCGGGCTGGCCGACCTGCGCGCGGCGCTCGCCCGGCACGGCGCCCGGGACCTCGACGACCTGTGCGACGCGCTGCTCGCGGAGCTCCCCGGCGGGCCCGGTGAGGACGACGTCGCCCTGGTCGCCGTCCGGCTGCACCCGCAGGACCGGCCACGCCCCGCCGAGGCGGGGCCGGTGTCCGTCCCCCCGGACGTCCCCGCGCCCGGCCCGCGCTCGCGCTCCGAGGGGGCGGACGACGCGCCGGGCGGGTGATCGGCGGGTGCGCCGGCTCCCGGCGCGCGTCTAGCCTGCCCGGGTGCCCCCGATGACCCAGGCCCACCCGCTCGACGTCCTGCGTCGCCGCGGCAGCGAGAAGTGGGCGGCCCACCCGGACGACGTGCTCCCGCTGTTCGTGGCGGAGATGGACTACCCGCTCGCGCCCGCGATCACGGCGGCGCTCCGCGAGGCGCTGGAGCGCGGCGACACCGGGTACGTGCACGCCTCGGGCGGCGGCGCCAAGGAGGCGTTCGCGGGCTACGCGGCCGACGCGTGGGGCTGGTCCCCCGACCCCGCGCTGATGCGCACGGCCACCGACGTCAGCGTCGTCATCGTGGAGGCCCTGCGGCGGCTGGTCGAGCCGGGGCAGGGCGTCATCATCACGCCGCCGGTGTACCCGCCGTTCTTCGAGCTGGTCCCGGAGGCGGGCGCCGCCGTGGTCGAGGTGCCGCTGCTCGACGACGGGACCACCCACCGGCTCGACCTCGACGGCATCGACGCGGCCCTGGCGTCCGGCGCGGCCCGGGGCGTGCTGCTCTGCCACCCGCACAACCCCCTGGGCCTGGTGCACGACCGCGCCGACCTGGCGTCCCTCGCGGAGGTCGTCGAGCGGCACGGCGGGTTCGTGCTGAGCGACGAGATCCACGCGCCGCTCACCCACGCCGGCCGGACGTTCACGCCGTACCTGAGCGTGTCCGACGCGGCGCGCGCCCACGGGATCGCCGCGGAGTCCGGGAGCAAGGCGTTCAACCTCGCGGGGCTGAAGTGCGCGCTGGCCGTGGCCGCGGGCGGCCCGATGGCGGAGCTGGTGCTCGGGCTGCCCGAGGAGGTCACCGGCCGCACCGGCCACTTCGGCGCGATCGCCACCCGCGAGGGCTTCGCGCACGGCCGGGACTGGCTGGCCGGCACCATCGCCGCGATCGAGCACAACGCGGACCTCCTGGGGCGTCTGCTCGCCGACCGGCTGTCGCAGGTGCGGTACCGCCGCCCGGGCGCGAGCTACCTGGCGTGGCTCGACCTGTCGGCGCTCGGCTGGGGCGACGACCCGGCGGCGCGGGTGCTGGCGGACGCGCGGGTGGCGCTGACCAGCGGTCCGGACTTCGGCCGCCAGGGCGCGGGGTTCGCGCGGCTCAACCTCGCGTGCTCCCCCGAGGTCCTGACGGAGGCGGTCGACCGCATCGCCCGCGCGGCCGCCGCGGGCTGAGCCGCTGACCGAGGGAGGATCTGCGACATGACCGAGCGCCAGCTGCCGAAGTGGTCCGAGCTCCAGCCGCTGCTGCGGCCCAAGCCGATCCGCCTGGACCCGACGCGCCGCCGCCTGGAGGACGCCCTGACCATCGCGGACCTGCGGACCGTCGCCCGCCGCCGCACGCCGCGGTCGGTCTTCGACTACACCGACGGCGCCGCCGAGGCCGAGATCAGCCTGCGCCGCGCGCGCCGCCTGTTCCGGGACCTGGAGCTGCGGCCGTCGATCCTGCAGGACGTGTCCGAGGTCGACACGACCACCGACATGCTCGGCGAGCCCGCCGCGGTGCCGTTCTCCTTCGCGCCCACCGGGTTCACGCGGATGATGCACCACGAGGGCGAGCGGGCTGTCTCGCGGGTCGCCCAGCGCCGGGGCATCCCCTACGCTCTGTCGACGATGGGAACGACGTCGATCGAGGACGTCGCCGCCGCGGCGCCCGAGGCGCGCAAGTGGTTCCAGCTCTACGTGTGGAAGGACCGCTCGGCCGGCGAGGACCTGATGGCCCGGGCGAAGGCGTCGGGGTTCGAGGCGCTGCAGCTCACGGTCGACGTCCCCGTCGCAGGGGCGCGGCTGCGGGACACCCGCAACGGCTTCTCGATCCCGCCGGCCCTCTCGGTGAAGACGGTGCTGGACGCGGGCATGCACCCGGCGTGGTGGCTCAACCTGCTGACCACCCGGCCGCTGGAGTTCGCGTCCCTGTCCACCTGGGGCGGGACCGTCGCCGACCTGCTGGACGAGCTGTTCGACCCGACGATGACGATCGCCGACCTCGAGTGGCTGCGCGCGTCCTGGGACGGGCCGCTCGTCATCAAGGGCATCCAGACCGTCGACGACGCCCGCCGGGTGGTCGACGCCGGGGCGGACGCGATCGTGCTGTCCAACCACGGCGGGCGTCAGCTCGACCGTGCGCCGGTGCCGCTGCGGCTGCTGCCGGACGTCAAAGAGGCGGTCGGCGACCGGGCGGAGGTGTGGCTGGACACCGGCATCCTGTCGGGTGCCGACGTCGTGGCCGCGCTCGCGCTCGGGGCCGACGCGACGATGGTCGGGCGGGCGTACCTGTACGGGCTCATGGCCGGCGGCGAGCGCGGCGTCGACCGGGCGGCGGAGATCCTGACCCGCGAGGTGCGGCGCACGATGGCGCTGCTCGGCGTGCGGAGCGTGCGCGAGCTCGGGCCGCAGCACGTGCGGCTGCCGTAGCCGCCGGGGCGACGGGGGCGGGCGCGCTCACCTGCCGTTTCCGGCGCCGCCCTCGCCGATCGACGTGGGCGGGGCCGGAAGCCGTAGGCGTCGCGCTGGGCCGAGCGGGTGAGACCGCCCCAGTTCACCCGCCAACCACGACAAACCCGGGCAAACGGCGCCCTACGGTCGGCGCATGGACATCCGGCTCGTGCCGCTGGCCGACCTCACCGCCGACGACGCCCGCGCGTGGCAGCGGCTCGCGGCGGACGCGCTCGCGCCGAACATGTGCCTCGACCCGCGGTTCCTGCTGACCGCCCGCGCACGGCCGGACGCGCACGAGGTGCGGGTGCTCAGCGCGCGCGAGGGCGGCGAGTGGCTGGGCGCCCTGGCCGTCACCACCAAGCGGGTCGCCCCGCGGCTGCCGGTGCGCGCGCTGACCACCGGCGGGGAGTTCATGACCTCGCAGTGCGACCGGCACCACCCGCTGCTGCGCACCGGCCGCGCGCCCGAGGCCCTGGACGCCCTGCTCCGCGGCGCGCCGGACGTCGGGCTGCCCGGGCTCGCGCTGCTGCGCCGGTTCCCCGCGGAGGGCCCGCTCGCCGAGGTGCTCGACGGGGTGGCGACCCGACGCCGGATGCGGGTGCACGAGCGCAGCCGAGACGTCGGCGCCTGGGCGCCCCGGGAGGCGTTCGACGTGCTGCCGGTGCCGGATCCCGTCGACGGGGTCGTCGTGGACCCGCCGCTGTCGACCGCGCACCTGCGCACCGACGACGCCCGGAACGTCCGGCGCGTCGCGCGCGGGCTGGCCCGCGAGCTCGGCGGGCCGCTGGAGCTGCGCGACGAGTCGGACGACCCCGCCGCCGTCGACCGGTTCGTCGCGCTGCAGGCCGCGGGCTGGAAGGGCGACCCGGCGCGCGGCGGCGCGGCGCTCGGCCTGGACCCCGCGGACGAGCGCTGGTTCCGGGAGATGGTCGACGCGTTCCGCCGGGACGGGGACCTGGACGCGCTCCGGCTCACCGCGGGCGGCGAGACGATCTGGGCCGGGTTCCACGTCCGGTCGGGCGGCGCGTGGTTCGGGCTGCTCGACGCGTACGACGAGCGGTTCCGCCGGTTCAGCCCCGGGTCGGTGGGCCGTCTCGCCGCGCTGACCTACCTGTTCGGCACGACGGACGCGCCGTTCGTCGACCCCGGGTTCGGCTCGCACTACGCCGTCGGTGCGCGGCTCTGGCCCGCGGCGCGCCCGCAGGTCGACCTGCTCGTGGCGGCGCGCGGCCCGGCGGCGCACGCGGTGCTGCGCGCGGTCCCCCTGGCCCGGCGGCTGGGGGTCGCGGCCTGAGTGCCACCGGGACCGGGCATGCTGGTGGCCCACCACCCGCGCGCCGGAAGGACCCACCCGTGAGCGTCGTCGTCGAGACCGCCCGCCCCGACGAGGCCGCCGCGTGCGCGCGCCTGCTCGCCGACGCGCTCGGCGACGACCCGGTGATCCGGGCGATGGTCCCCGGCGACCGCGACCGCACCGCCCGGCTCGTCGCGATGCACGTCGCGCAGCTGCGGTCGGGCCCGCTGCCGGGCGGCTCGGTCGACGTGGCGCGCGCCGAGCCGGGCGGTCCGGTGCTCGGGGTGGCGGTGTGGCACGCCCCGGGCCCGGGCGCCCCGCTCGGCGAGCGCCTGCGGCAGCTGCCGGCCGTCGTGCGGGCGATCGGGCTGCGGCACCTGCCCACCGCCGCGGCGCAGATGGCGCGGTACGAGCGGCACCGGCCCCGGCGGCCGCACTGGTACCTGGAGGAGATCGCCGTGGGGCCGGACGCGCGCGGGCTCGGGGTCGGCTCGGCGCTGCTCCGGCACGGGCTGGCGCGGGTCGACGCCGCGGGCCTGCCGGCGTACCTGGAGGCGACGACCGACGCGAGCCGCCGGCTCTACGAGCGGTTCGGGTTCGTGGCGACGGGCCCGGTCCCGGTGCGGGGACCGCGCCCCTGGGCCATGCTCCGCGAGCCCGCGACGGCCTGAGGCGCCCGGGCGTCAGCTCTGGTGGGCGCCCCAGCCGTGCCAGCGCTCGACCTCGACGACCGCCGAGAACCGCGGGTTCTCCCGGTCCGGGTACGGGTGCCCGGTGTAGTGCTCGGAGAGCGCGTCGATGCCCGACCGGTCGGCGTCCTCGGTGATCTCCACGACCCGCCCGATCAGGGTGACGTGCGTGTACCAGTCGTCCGAGTCCAGGACGGTGAGCGTCACCCGCGGGTCCCGGCGCAGGTGCGCCAGCCGGACGCGCGTGCCGTCGAGGTTGAGCAGCACCCGGCCGTCCTCGCGCCACAGGTACCAGGTCGCGGCGGACACCGGCGTGCCGTCCGAGCGCAGCGTCGCCATCACGGCGGGGTTCGGGCGGCGGAGCATCGCGACGGCGTCGGACGGCAGCGGGGGCGTGGCCACGGGTGGACCTCCTGGGAGCGCGGGTGGGGCGGGCCCAGTGTCGCCCACCCGGCCGCCCGGCGCGCGACCCACCCACCGCGGGTCGCGCACCCGCGGCGCGGGTCTGGGACGATCGGGGCCAAACCGACGGCGACGGGCCCACCGCGCGCTCCCGCGGCACGCCAGGAAGGGACCCGCCCATGACGCAGCCGGCAGCCACCCCGGCCCCGACGCCGGCCCCGGACCCGGGCCGCGGGACGGCCGCGGCCGGCGCGACGGACCCCGACGCCGCGACCGCGCCGCCCCGCGCACCGGGCGCCGTGCCCGCGGCACCCGGCGCCGAGGCCGCCCCGGTCCGCCACCGGCACCGCCCCCGGCCGCCGAGCCCCGCCGGCGTCGTGGGCGGCACCCTGTTCGCGATGCTCGCCATGACCCCGTCGCTGCTCCCCCGCGACTGGCTGTTCCAGGCCCTGGTGTCCGGCATCTCGGCGGCGCTGGGGTACGGGCTCGGCGTCGCGCTCGCCTGGACGCTGCGGCACGTGCCCGCCTGGCGACGCCTGATGGCGGCCGCCCGCCACCGGGTGCCGCCGCGGGTGCGGACCGCGGTGCGGCCGTGGCTCGCCCCGGCCATGGCCGTCGCCGTCGTGGGCGGGCTCCTCCTGGCGCTGGTCAACGGCGCGCGCTGGCAGCGGGAGATGACCGCGGCGATCGGCATGCCCGGGCCGAGCACCGGCGACTGGCTCCGCGCCGGGCCGCTGCTGGTGCTGGTGGCGGCGGCGTTCGTGCTGCTCGCCCGCGGGCTGCGCTGGGTGGGCCTGCGGCTCGAGCGCGGCCTGCGGCGCTGGTTGCGGTTCCCGCGGCTGCTCGCCGGCGCGGTGGCCGTCGTGCTGGTGGCGGTGCTGACCGTCGTGCTGGTCAACGACGTGCTGCTGGGCCGGGCGCTGTCCGCGGCGGACGGCGCGTTCGCGCTGGCGAACACCCGGGACCACCCGGGCGTCACGCAGCCGGAGGCGGCGGAGCGGTCCGGGTCCCCGGAGTCGCTGGTGCCGTGGGACACCCTCGGCCGGGAGGGCCGCCGGTTCGTGGCCGAGGGCCCCACCGCCGACGAGCTGGCGGCCGCCTCCCCCGACGGCCCGACCACCACGCCGGTCCGGGTCTACGCGGGCCTGGACAGCGCCGACACCGCCGAGGGACGCGCCGCCCTGGCGGTCGACGACCTCGAGCGCGCCGGGGCGTTCGACCGCGCGGTCCTCCTGGTCGTCACCACGACCGGCAGCGGCTGGGTCAACGACGCCGCGGTCTCCGCGCTGGAGCTGATGCACGGCGGCGACACCGCCACCGTCGCGACGCAGTACTCGTACCTGCCGAGCTGGCTGTCGTTCCTGGTCGACCGGTCCCGAGCCGCCGACGAGGCGCGGGCGCTCGCCGCCGCCGTCGAGGCCCGCGTGGCCGAGCTGCCCGCGGACGACCGCCCGGAGCTGCTGGCCTACGGCGAGAGCCTCGGCTCCTACGGCTCGGAGAGCGCCTACGACTCGCTCGCCGACATCCGCGCCCGCACCGACGGCGTGCTCTGGGTCGGCCCGCCGAACTCGAACCCCGTGTGGCACGCGCTCATGGAGCGGCGCGACCCCGGCACCACGTCCGCGGCCCCGGTGTACGCGAGCGGCCTGCTCGTGCGGTTCGCCGGCGACACCGAGCAGATGGCCACCCCGCCGACCGCCTGGGAAGACCCGCGGGTGCTGTACCTGCAGCACGCGTCCGACCCGATCGTCTGGTGGGGCCCGGACCTGCTGCTCAGCCGCCCGGACTGGCTCGCCGAGCCGCACTCCGGCGAGGGCGGCCTGACGATGACCTGGTACCCGCTGGTGACGTTCTGGCAGCTGACGTTCGACCTGGTCAACTCCAAGTCGGTGCCGGACGGGCACGGGCACAACTACGACGCGCTGACGCTCGACGGCTGGGTGGCCGTCGCGGCGCCGGACGGGTGGACCGACGCGGACACCGCGCGGGTGCGGGCGGTGCTGGAGCAGCGCGCGGGCTGAGGGCGGCCGCCCCTCAGTCGAGCACCCAGGTGCTGTCCGGTCCGGTACCGCGCAGCACGGGGCCGTCGCCCCGCAGCGCCGACACGCCCTCCGGGAGCTCGGTCGCCCAGAGCCGGCGCCCGTCGCCGAGTCCGTAGGCGGCCAGCAGCGGCGTCCCGTCGTCGGGGTCCCGCTCGGTGCGCAGCAGCGCCCGCCCGTCGGACATCAGAGCCGCACCCACGCCCGGGGCTCCGGGGGTCGCCCAGCGCTCCTCGCCGCTGGCCAGGTCCACCGCCCACACCGTCTCCCGCGTCGCGCCGTACACGAGACCGTCCAGCACGACGAGGTTCGACCCGACGTCGAGCGCGAGCGGTCGCTCCCACGCGGTCACCCCGGTGCGGGCGTCGACGGCACGGAGGAACCCCTCCGGCGAGGAGCCGTCGTAGCGCCGCAGCAGGACGAGGTCCGGCCCGCTGCCGTCGTCCGGGTACGCGGTCTCCGGGGTGCCCTCGGTGCGGACGGCCCCGTGGTCCGTGAGCACCCGGGACGCCGTGCTGCCGGGCGCGTCGACGACGCGGTCGCCCCGGCCGAGGACGAGGTTCGTGCCGGAGCCCTCGATCATCCCGGTCGCCGCGTCGAGCGACCAGGTCGCACTGTCGGCGCCGACCCACACGTGGCCGCCGGCGACCTCCAGCCACGGCCGGGTGCCGTCGTCGGGGACGACGACGTCCGGCACCTCCGTCCGCCAGCTCACCGCCGCCTCGTCGCCGAGCGGCGCACGCGCGACCACCAGGCCCGCCCCCTCGGGTCGAGCCGTGACCACCGCCTCGCCGACGAGCACCGCGGACGCACCCGGCTCCAGGGTCGCGACCTCCTCGACCCGCCCGTCCCCGAGATCCACCCGCAGCAGCCGGGCCTGCCACTCCCGCCAGTCGCCCGCCCCGGTCAGCACCGTGCAGCCGAGCGCGGTGGCGGTCGGCGCGGAGCCGGGCGCGCACCGCACGTCCCGCACCGCGCCCTCGGGCGCGGCGTCCACCAGGCGGGCGCGCCACGCGTCGCGGCCGGTCGCCGCGTCGACGGCGACGACGTCCCAGGCGCCGTCCTCCCGGATCCAGGGCAGCGCGAGCAGGCCCCCGGTCGTCCGCACGGCCTCCGCCACGAACAGCTCGGCGCGCAGGCGCTGCGGCCACGCGTGCGCCGTGAGCCCGGGCCGCACCGTCGCGCCGAGCACGCCGTCGACTGCGCGCAGCCGCTCGGCCGCGGCCTCGGCTCGCGACTCCCCGACCACGTGGGACCCGACCAGCGCGGTCACCACGACCACGGGAACCGGCCACCAGCGGCGGAGGGCGCGCAGCAGTCGCGCGCGCCGGGCCCGGGCCGGGTCGCCTGCAAAGACGGCCCGGTCGGCGGGCCGCTCGGCCCCGTGCTCGTCCAGCAGCACGTCCACCCGGTCGCCCCCCATGCCCGCCAACCTACGGGTGCCGGCTGCGCGCGCGGGCGGGTTCGGCGGATCGACCGCGGCGGATGAGGCGGCGGGCGCGGGACCCGGAGGAGCGTGGGACGCGACCCGACCACCGCTCCCGGAGGGACCCACCATGCCCGGCCACCGCACGCACCCGACCCGGTTCTCCCCCGAGGCCGACCGCGACGAGGTCATCCGCAGCACGCTCGGCCGCGCGGTGCACGGCGCCGCCGACGTCGGCGAGGTGCTGGCCGCCGTCGCGGACGTGCACGCCAAGGACCACGACGCCTGGTTCGCGGCGTGGCGGGACCTCGGCGAGCGCGTGGCCGCGCAGGGCGACGCGTCCGCCGCGGAGGGGCACCGGGTCAGCGCGGCCTCGGCCTACCTGCGCGCGTCGGCCTACCTCGCGGTCGCGGTGAACGCCGTGGCGGCGCTCGAGTCGGAGGACGACCTGCTGCCGACGTTCCGCGCGCACCGCCGCGCCTGGGACGCGTGGGTCGACCACGCCGACCTCGACGTCGTGCGGGTGTCCGTCCCCTACGAGGGCGACGCGCTGCCCGGCTACCTGTTCCTCGCCCCCGGCGACGGCCCGCGCCCGACCGTCGTGGCCGTCAACGGCAGCGACGGCTCGCTGACGTCGCTGTGGGTCGAGTGCGTCGCCGGGGCGCTCGCCCGCGGCTACCACGCGCTGGTGTTCGACGGCCCCGGGCAGCAGTCGCTGCTGTTCGAGCGCGGGGTGCCGTTCCGCCCGGACTGGGAGAAGGTGCTGACGCCGGTGCTGGACGCGGTCGTCGCGCGCCCCGAGGTCGACGGCGACCGGGTGGCCGTCTACGGCGTGAGCCAGGCCGGGTACTGGGTCGCGCGGGCGCTGGCCTTCGAGCACCGGCCGGTCGCCGCGGTGCTCGACCCCGGGGTGGTGTCCGTCGCCGCGTCCTGGGAGCACGAGGTGCCCGGGAGCCTGCTCAAGCTGCTCGACAAGGGCGAGGACCACGCGTTCGACCGGGACATGGAGCTCGGCATGAAGCTGTCCCGGACGACCGCCCGGACCTGGCGGTTCCGCGCCCGGCCCTACGGCGCGGACGGCTACGCGGCGACGCTGCGGGAGGTGCGCCGGTACGACGTCGCGGACGTGGCCGACCGGATCACGACGCCCCTGCTGATCACCGACCCCGAGGGCGAGCCGTTCTGGCCCGGGCAGTCGCAGCGGCTCGCGGCGCTGACCCCGTCGGTGTCGACGCTGGCGCCGTTCACCGCCGCCGAGGGCGCGGACGGCCACTGCCAGCCGCTGGCCCGCGCGCTGACCGACCAGCGGGTGTTCGACTGGCTGGACGGCTACCTGCGGGGCTGACCCGCGGCCGGCCGGCGCCGGGTGCGGGTGCGGGCCCCGCCCGCGCGGGCGAGGCTGGCCGCATGGGTGCGCGGGTGCGGGTGGTGGTCGTCGGGCAGGTCGGCCGGGACCTCGTGCTCACCGTCGACGGCGTGCCGGACGCCGGCGGCTCGGCGGACGTGCGCGCGCGGTCGGAGCTGCTCGGGGGCAAGGGCGCGAACCAGGCGCGGGCGTGCGCGCAGCTCGGGGCCGACGCGGAGCTGGTCGGGGTCGTCGGCGAGGACGAGGCCGGGCGGGCGGTGCTCGGCGAGGCGCGGGCGGCGGCGCTCGGCGTCGACGGGGTGGTCGTCCGGCGCGGGGCGCGCACCGCGCTGCTCGTCGACGTGGTCGGCCCGCCGGGCGAGCGGCGGCTCCTCGAGCACGTCGAGCCGGCCGTGCTGCTGACCGCGGCCGACGTCGCCTGGATCGCCGGCAAGGCGGTGGACGCGGCGTGGAAGGCGGCGTCCGGGCACAAGCCGCCGAAGCCCGAGG